>PPDG01000439.1 GCA_002899795.1 Desulfobacteraceae bacterium
CACCGGGTGCTCTCATGAGTCGCTTCCAGCCGCAAACACCGCTCTTCCTTCTCAGCCTGTGGCGCTGAGAGACAAACGAGGGTAGGATTAACCACGAAGTACACGAAGGGCACGAAGAAAATCGAAGCAATTTAGGTCGAGTGATTTCTTAAGATGATGTCTGGTTATTGTCATAATTCTGGCAGCTGTCGCTCTGAAGTCCCCCTTTATAAAGGGTGATTTAGGGGGATTTCCAGACGCTTCCGAAATCCCCTCCGACCTTTGGAAAAGGGGGGTGGAAGAACAGCCTGAGTGTGACCGGTTCCCCAAGGAGGATCCAAAACTGAAGCCAATTGAGAAAGGCATAGTCTATTTTATTGGGGCAGGTCCGGGTGATCCGGAACTGATCACAGTACGCGGTGCTAACATCATTAAGGCCGCAGACCTGATCGTCTACGCTGGTTCCTTGGTGCCGGAGACTCTTTTGGCCCAGGCAAAGGAGGGGGCAAGAATCCATGACAGCTCCAGTCTCAGCCTGGAGGAAACCCACGCGCTTCTCACTGAAGGTGTCGGAAAAGACCTTATGGTGGCCCGGGTACACACGGGCGATCCAGCATTATACGGTGCCATTCAGGAGCAAATCCAATTACTGCAAAAGGAAGGGATCCCATGTGATGTCGTGCCCGGGGTCACGTCGGCCTTTGCGGCTGCGGCTGCCCTTGGGCGGCAGTTCACTCAGCCCGGTGGCAGCCAGACCCTGATTTTCACTAGACTGGCAGGACGGACGCCGGTCCCTGAGAGCGAGAATCTGGCTGGGCTTGCTCAGCACCGATCAACTCTGGTCATTTATCTTAGCGTAACCCGAATTCGTGAAGTAGTGGCCGAGCTAGAGCAAGGATATCCGGCTGACACTCCGGTGGTAGTCGCTTATCGGGTGGGCTGGCCGGAGGAAAGATTTATCCACGGCAAGCTGGCAGATATTGCCCAGAGGGTGGAGGAAAGTGGGATAAAAAGACAGGCGCTGATCTTGGTGGGTGAAGCGTTGAGGGGAGACTTGAAGGCTCGCAGCAAACTGTACGATCCCACCTTTGACCACGGCTTCCGGACGTCTCAGCAGGAGGGAGAAGCTGGGCCGCAGGGCGTGGCTGTGATGGCTCTGACTCCTGGAGGAAGCAAGCTGGCCACTAACATAGCCGCCAACATTGAAGGGACCAGCCTCTACCTGCCAAAGAAAGAAAGCTCTGGGTTTGCGGCAGCGCACGGTTTTACTGATTTCAAAACCACTTTTGTCAACTGTTTCAAGAAACATAAAGGGCTTGTGTGTGTGATGGCCACCGGTATCGTAGTGCGGCTTCTTCCTGCTTTGCTGGAGGGGAAGGAGAGCGATCCGGCCGTGGTGGTGGTTGATGAGATGGGTCGCAATGCAATTAGCCTTGTTTCCGGACATCTGGGAGGCGCCAACCGTCTGGCCAGAGAAGTGGCGGCTGTTACCGGCGGTCAACCGGTGATCACCACAGCCACAGATGTCCAGGGAAAGCTCAGTTTTGATGAACTGGCCGAGCGCGCCGGGCTGGTGATCGAAAACTTGGACAGGGTCAAGACTTTGAACATGGCTGTATTGGAGGAGCGGCAGATTGGCCTGTTTGACCCCGGAAGGTGGCTTCAGCCTCTCGTCCCTGATTCTGCAGGGATAAAGGTGTTAAAGGGGTTGGAAGAAGCCAGGGTGGCGAAACTGTCTGGTTGGATATATGTAGATGACATGCTCGGTTCTTTTGAACCGCCTCCCTGTCTGGTTTTGAGACCGAAAAGCCTGGTAGTGGGAGTGGGATGCAACCGGGGAACCACTGCGACTGAAATCGGCGCAGCTGTGGACAGAGTATTCCGGGATCAAGGTTTGAGTCTTTTGGCTGTTCGCAATGTGGCTACGGCAGAGCTCAAGAAAGATGAGGATGGGTTGAATGAGTTGCTGGGGCAACGCGGCTGGACATCGGCCTACTACTCGGCCGATGAGTTACAAGCAGGCGATTCAATGCCAACCCCCTCAGAGGTGGTGAGGAAACACGTAGGAGTTGAAAGCGTATGCGAGAAAGCGGCGGTGCTCAGCGCCGAAACCAAGGAACTGTTGGTCGCGAAAAAGGTTCTGGGGAACGTCACCGTGGCAGTGGCCAGGGTCGGCTCTATATTGTGAGCCTGGGCCCCGGAAGCGAAGACCATCTAACTCCCGCGGCACAAAGAGCCCTGGATGAATCGCATCTGGTGGTGGGCTACCGGACCTATGTGGATCTCATCAAGCCCATCCTCGGAGATCAAGAAGTGGTGGCTACGGGGATGCGCCAGGAATTGGAGAGGGTTCGAGTGGCTCTGGATCGGGCCTTGGCTGGCGAGACTGTATCACTGGTTTCAAGTGGAGATGCAGGGATCTACGGGATGGCCGGGCTGGTTTTGGAGATTTGCCGAGCTAAGGGAATTTCCTTGTCACCAGAGCCGGACGGGTTTCAGATTACTTTCGTTCCAGGGGTGCCGGCTTTTGCTGCGGCCGCTTCTCTTTTGGGCGCTCCGCTTATGCACGATTTTGCCGCAATCTCGCTCAGCGATCTTCTCACTCCCTGGGAGGTGATTGAGAAACGGGTAAGGTGCGCGGCAGAAGCGGACTTCGTCATCAACCTGTATAACCCGAAGAGCAAGAAACGGGATTGGCAAATCGGCAGGGTCCGCGAGATTTTGCTTGAAAGTCGCGATGGCAGCACCCCGGTGGGCATCGTTAGCAGGGCAACACGTGAGGGTGAGGAAGTCGCCATTACCGACCTGGAAAATATGCTCTCCTTTTCCATAGACATGCAAACAGTAATCATTGTCGGGAACTCCAGGACCTTCACCCATGGTTCTTTTATGGTGACCCCACGGGGTTATCTGGACAAGTATGATGTGGAGGAGTTGGTGGACAGCTAGTGGTCACTGGGCAGCGGCAAGAGGATTGAGAAAATTGAACTACTCAATTCAGATCAAAATGGTGGTTTTTCGTATTTACGGAGAGCGTATGGTTGGGCTACCATACTCGTGTTTATGTTTTCGGTTCCACTAAGGCTTTGTGTATCTTGGATCTCTCCAACGATTTGTCGGCCGCGAAGCGGCAATCAGAGGAGATGCGGTCGTGTGTTTAAACTGCGACAGAAAAATGGGGAGGACCTAAAATGCCCAAAAAAGCACGCAGTAACAAGACACAGAACAGAAGGATTACCTTCAAGTTGGAGGCATCTGAAGCCAAAGAGGCCATCTTGGTAGGGGACTTCAACAGCTGGGATCTCAAGAAGCACACGATGAAGAAGGACAACAAAGGGAGGTGGAGCAAGATTGTTACTCTTGCCCCTGGGAGATACGAGTACAAGTTTTTCGTGGATGGGCAATGGCAGAACGATCCCAACAACGATCAAATGGTAGCTAACTCCTTCGGCACTCTCAACAACATTTTGACTGTCTAGACTGGATTGAGAAATAACGTGGGGCAGGGGAAATGACCTCCGGAGATCTTTGCCGGGAGTAGGGAAACCCGGAGGAAAACTGTTTTATCCTAACAATGAGACTAGATTGACCAAGGCGAGAGGGCGGATATTTTGCTCTTTCGCCTTTTTTACTGGGGCTAATGCGTGGTTTGAAGTTCACCCTCTTGGTACATTTCGACAATTTCCCTCCCTAATAACGGACCGAATAATTCTTTTTTGATCCGATCTCTAATTTCTGAATCCAATACAGGGTTAAACCAAGTTGTTCCGAGGGTAAACTTTCTATCTAGATTGGTGGGATTGTTTTCCGGGCACTTTGTGCACTCGGACACCGCTCCGTCTTCTACTAATTCCCTATCAACTCGAACTGTTGGAGTGACTATCCCGGATTCAAGGGAAAATCCCAGCCCAGCCATACAGCCACAGTCCAGAAACCACCAGGCAACACCTACCAAGCCCGCCTCTGGATAATTGCCCTGAATCCAGTCGCTTGCGGACTCTAGCAACAGCTTTTGTCTCTCAGTTAGTTTCATCACCTGGGTTTTCCTAGCCTTCATTATGAACGAATCCCTGCAGGTTTCGACAGGTCCAGAATTCCTTAAGTCAGCAATAAACATGCCAATTGAAGATTTTAGATTTCAGATTGACAGAAGCTGCAATCAAAGCCGCCAGTCTAAAGGGGCAAGTCACAAGATTCCCCAATCTACAATCTAAAATATCCTTTACTCCAGCAGATGGGCGTGGTTTCTTTACTTGACATGTCCAATAAAGTGTGGTTTAAGTCCCACCAGGTGGTACATGATATAGGAGGCTGATGATCGTTCATCACAACATGTGGAAATTGTGACAAGGCTGTTCGGCCCATACATATCTGGGCCGGTAATTATATAGCAACCACCGAAGCGCCTTGGCATGATCATGTCCCTTCGCCGCTTAAGGGAAAGCATTCGGGTGCACCAGCACCAAAAGTGGACAGAAGTACTGAGGTCCACATGGGGTGTGTTCGTCCGCGCTCCGGATGAAGTGGCAAACCTTCCCTCTGCTACCCCAAATGCCTCAAAACTCCCTTCACGCAAGAATTACCCCGCAGACAGACTGAGACGAGCGAGAAGGATACTAACCGAGAAAGTTTCACTTCGAACGGTTGGCGATCTGATTCGTAGAGTTATTGGTAAATGTATGAAGTTCAATAATTGCAGTACGGCATCAACCAAAGGGAGAGGTCCATTTTCTTTCCCTGCTCTTAAACAGAAAGGAGGGAGAGGCATGAGAAAAATTGCGCTCGTCAATCAAAAAGGCGGTTGCGGCAAGACGACAACGGCAATAAATTTAGCGCGATTCCTGGCCGGTGAAGGCAAGAAGGTCCTGCTGATTGATCTGGACCCGCAAGGGCATGCTGGACTTGGACTTGGGGCAAAGGGTGACCAGGCGGAAAAGACTATCTATGAGGTCTTATTGGGCGAAATACCGATGAGCGAAGCTATCCAGACAGTGGCAGAGAATCTTGACCTTGTCTTGAGCGATGTGGTCTTGAGCGCTTTCGAGCAAGTCATGGCCGGTGGAAACGAGCGGGAGTATAAACTTGCCCAGAGCCTGGTGGACATTGAAGACGATTACGACTATCTCATCATTGACAGTCCTCCCAGCGTAGGTCTTTTGACTTTTAATGGTCTGGTGGCAGCTGAGGAGGCAATCATTCC
>PPDG01000160.1 GCA_002899795.1 Desulfobacteraceae bacterium
GTCAGGTGTCAGGGAAGAAAAACAAAAAAACTGAAACCTGTCTAAGATCCCGTCTGAAGCGAAGCGCCAGCGGGGAACACTGAAACCTGAAACCTCAGTCTTTGTTATTTGGAATTTCTATTCCTCATCCCTGTGGCGGAGCATGATTAAACTACAGACAGTGGAAAACGCAGATCACGTGGCTCAAGCAAAAGCTCTGTTCCAGGAGTATGCTGAGACGCGAAAGAATGATCCTGCACTTGAGGATTTTCATGAGGAGATAGACAATCTTCCCGGGAAATATGCGGCTCCGGACGGAAACCTTATCCTTGCTTATAGTGATGGGAAACTGGCCGGATGTGTTGCGGTGCACAAATTGGCTGACGGTGTTTGTGAAATGAAGCGACTCTACGTCTCCCCGAGTATTAGGGGACAAGGGATCGGCAGATGCCTCGTTGAGGCAATTCTGCAGCAAGCAGCAATGATGGGATATTCTCACCTGCGTTTGGATTCCATCCCCAGCATGAAAGAAGCTCAGGCGCTCTACGAGTCTAGCGGCTTCTATGAAATACCTGCCTATCGGCACAACCCAAATGAAGGCACAAAGTATTACGAAATTGAATTGCATAACAAGTCAATGAACCTGACATGATGAGAAGATGATCAATATCCGCAAAGAACAGCCATTGGTAGAAAGGGATCTATTATGAATGCAGATGAGATGTCAAATGGGCTTGATGTTGTGGCAGAAATCTTGTTGAGGTGCTTTCTCTTTTCTCTTGCTCTGTTAATCGTTTGGTTTATGAGCTATGTGGTTGGAGGTGATTGGATATACAGTATTCATTCGAAGTGGTTCGACTTGAGCAAACACGAGTTCGCCCTGATGAATTACTACGGCATGGCTCTTGTCAAATTGTGCGCTATTGTTTTCTTTCTCCTTCCTTACGGTTCGATCAAGCTTATGTTGCGCAAGAAGAACTTTTCACCCTAACGGTGCAGATTTGCAGCGTTAGGGTTTATATAACAGCTCATTCGAATGAAAGCCCGGAGGTTTCAAAAAAACAAAATGCAGATCAAAATTTTTACCGTTGGCGGTACGATAGACAAAATATATTTCGATAAAAAGAGCAAATACCAGGTTGGTGAGCCAGCAGTCGATCAAGTATTAAAAGAGGCAAACATCAATTTTGCATATCAAATTGAATCCATATTAAGAAAAGATAGCCTCGATATGACCGATGATGATCGCCAACTCATCTTCGATAAGATAGAGGCTGATGACCATAAACATTTAATAGTAACGCACGGAACTGATACTATAATTGCAACGGCAAAAAAAATTATGACTATCCGAGATAAAGTTATCGTGCTTACAGGGGCAATCGAACCTGCCAGATCCAAATCAAGTGATGCCCCGTTCAATATTGGCTCTGCAGTTGCTGCTGTCCAATTGTTGCCGGCTGGTGTTTACATCGTTATGAACGGACGCGTTTTTGATCCAAATAAAGTTCAAAAAAACATGGAATTGAACAGTTTTGAAGAGGCTGGGCATGAAATACTCTGAGGCCAAACAGGGACGAATTTTCGTAATACGTCTAGAGGATGGTGACATCGTCCATGACGAAATTGAACGCTTTGCCAGTGAAAAATCCATCGTAGCCGCTAGTTTAATCATAGTCGGCGGAGCTGATCAAAAAAGTAAGTTTGTCGTTGGCCCTGAAGAAGGCCGGACAACACCAGTTGTTCCCATGGAGCATGTGTTGGATGAGGTGCACGAAATAGCCGGGGTTGGAACTCTTTTCCCGGACGACGAAGGAAATCCCGTGCTTCATATGCACATGGCATGCGGCAGGAAGTCAGCTACCATAACTGGGTGTATCCGTGAGGGTGTCAGGGTGTGGCATGTCATGGAAGTGATCCTTTTTGAACTGGCTGACACAACTGGGGTACGCACTCATGACTCCGAAACGGGATTTAAACTACTCCAACCGTAAGCATGAAATATCTGAGTTAAAGGAGCACTTTCGTTCTCCCGCCTTGAAAATCTACCCAACCGTGACTATTTTTTCAACTAATAGAGATAATGATCACTTTAGCTGCCGGAGGATTTCATGAAATGGTTCGATGATGACATCGACAAAGAATTTGAGCATATGCGTCAGCGCATGGAAAGGATGGTTGGATCGTTGACGCGCCCTGGGGCGGCCACCCTTTGTGGTGGCACTGGTTGGCGGCCTTCCCTGGATCTCTATGAAACAGAAGAGGAGCTCACCGTATTGGTGGACGTGGCTGGTATCCAGCCGCAAGATGTGGACGTGGTGGTAGAGAGTGAGGTTGTGAGGATCTCTGGTAACAGATGCAGGCCGTTGGACGAGAACGTCAGTCGCGTCCATCACATGGAAATAGACTTCGGCCCCTTCAATCAAGCTATTCGCCTTCCTGTTCCCGTGGATCCGGATGGCGCCAGCTCAACCTATCGGGATGGTTTCTTAGTCATTCACCTCCCGAAGAAATCCAGGATTTCGGCATCGGTATCTATAAAAGCAGATAAATAGTTTGGCTACCAGCGGTCCTCTGCCAGCTATTCACTTTATGATGCGAACGATCCTTGAACGTGACTTAATAGCTAGGCCGAATGCTTAAAAAAGGAGTTTTGTTCATGGCCGAAGAAGCTGTCAATTTGACAAATACTGAAGAAGAGCAAACAATCCCCGAGCATCTGCCGGTGCTGCCTCTGCACCAGGGAGTGCTCTTCCCAGAACTCACCGTTCCACTTCTGGTGAGCCGTCCTGATCACATCAAGCTGATAGATGAGGCCTTGCTTAAGGATAGAGCACTTGTGGCGGTGGCCCAAAGGGACAACACCGTGGAGAAACCTGCCCTTGTGGATTTATACCGGGTAGGAGTGGCAGTTTTTATCTTGAAGATGATGCGATCTCCCGAGGGCCATTACCACCTACTGGTTCGAACCTATAAGAAGGTTCGGCTGACGGAGACAGTTCAGGAAGAACCTTACCTGGTTGCCAAGGTGGAAATTATCGAAGATGCCGTCCAGATGGACAAGCAGATCGAGGCCATGGTCTTAAACATTCGCAATCTCTTTCAGAGAGTTGCAGAACTGGCCAACATGCCGGCCGAACTGGCCTTCGTAGCTACCAATGTGGAGGGGCCCCACCCCCTCATCTCCTTGGTGGCTTCAAATTTGGATCTGACGTTGGCTGAGGCCCAGGAAATTCTCGAGACTCTGGAAACTCAGACGGTGTTGGAGCGGTTGACTGTCCATCTGAACCAGAGACTCGAGACCCTGGAACTCAGCCAGGAAATCCAGAAGAAGATTAAGGATGGCATGGACAAGACCCAAAGGGACTACATGCTCCGCGAACAACTCAAGGCTATTCAGAAAGAGCTTGGTGAGGGTGACGAACGAACCGTCGAGATCGATGAACTGAAAAAGAAGCTGGAAGAAACACCCATGCCCGACGAGGTGCGAGATGTGGCCGGGAAGGAACTTGACCGGTTGAGCAGAATGCCGCCGGCAGCTGCCGAATATACTGTATCACGCACGTACCTGGACTGGTTACTGGAGCTTCCCTGGGAAGTCTCCACCGAGGACAACTTGGACATTACGGCTGCCCAAGAGACGTTGGATGCCGACCACTATGATTTAGAAAAAGTCAAAAAACGCATCATCGAATACCTGGCGGTGAGAAAGCTCAAACAGGATATGAAGGGCCCTATTCTCTGTTTTGTGGGTCCTCCAGGTGTTGGCAAGACCTCTTTAGGACAATCCATCGCCCGTACTCTCGGACGTAAGTTTATTCGCATTTCTTTAGGCGGGGTGCGGGATGAGGCCGAAATTCGGGGCCACAGGCGCACCTATGTTGGCGCCCTGCCCGGGCGCATTGTTCAAGGCCTTCGCAAGGCTGGAGCCAACAACCCGGTATTCATGCTCGACGAAATCGACAAGGTGGGCACAGATTTTCGCGGCGATCCATCCTCAGCACTTTTGGAAGTGCTTGACCCTGAACAAAACCATACATTTTCTGACCATTATCTTGAAGTGCCCATCGATCTTTCTCAGGTAATGTTCATCACCACCGCCAATATATTGGACACCATCCCCCCTGCCCTGCGCGACCGCATGGAAGTGATTGAACTGCCAGGTTACATCGAGGAAGACAAGTTAATGATAGCAAAGCGCTATCTGCTCCCTGAGCAGTTTGAAGCTCATGGCCTGAAAGCTGATCTCATCGAACTGGAGGATGACGCAATCCGCACTATCATTCGTTCTTATACACGTGAAGCAGGGGTTCGCAACCTGGAACGGCAGATCGCCGCCGTCTGCCGAGGTGTAGCCAAAGAGGTTGCCGCCGGGCGCGAGCAGGTTACCAGAATCGGGCCAGACAACCTGGAAGAATTCCTTGGGCCGGTGCTGTTCATTCCTGAACTGGCCGCCCGAGCGTGGGGACCCGGCCTGGCCACCGGACTTGCCTGGACGCCAACCGGCGGTGACATCATCTTCATTGAAGCGGCCCGGATGTCTGGAAAAGGAAGCCTCACCCTCACCGGTCAATTGGGCGACGTCATGAAAGAGTCCGCAACCGCCGCCCTCACCTACGTGCGAGCCCATGCAACCCAACTGGGTATTGAGGAAAACTTCCTCGATGGCTCAGATATCCATGTCCATGTGCCTGCTGGGGCCATACCCAAAGATGGCCCTTCCGCCGGCATCGCCATGTTGGTGACCTTAGCCTCCTTGATTACTGGAAAGCAGGTGCGGAGAGACGTGGCCATGACCGGAGAGATCACCTTGCGGGGCGATGTTCTCCCCGTAGGAGGGATTAAAGAAAAGGTCCTTGCCGCACACCGGGCCGGAATAAGGGAAGTGATCCTACCACATATAAATAACAAGGATCTTCCGGATGTGCCTGAACAGGTTCGAGAAGCAATGCAATTTCACCTGGTCCGCGCCATGCCCGATGCCCTGGAAGTGGCCCTCGAACCGACAGAATGAAAAAGCCACTCTCTACAAGAGATGGCTTTTTCACTGGAGTAGTGGAGTACTGGAGGAATATAAATTCCAAATCACAAAAACTGAGGTTTCAGGTTTCAGTGTTCCCCGCTGGCGCTTCGCTTCAGACGGGATCTTAGACAGGTTTCAGTTTTTTTGTTTTTCTTCCCTGACACCTGAC
>PPDG01000287.1 GCA_002899795.1 Desulfobacteraceae bacterium
AAAAGGCCTCATTAGCCGAGATCCGCAACACTGATAGGTATCTACGGATAGTTACCTCCCTTAAATCTCGGGTCGAGACCGAGCGGGAAAGCGAGACCAATATCATCAACATCACCGCCACGGCTGCAACTCCAAAAGAAGCTACGCTCATCGCCAACACCGTCGCTGAAATCTACCAACAGGCCAACGTCGAAGAGCGAAACAAAAAAGTGCGGGAAACCAGGGAGTTCATTGAGAAGCAACTGGAAGTGGTGGAAAGCCGCCTCCAGGAAGCTGAACAGAATCTTCGCACCTTTGAAGAAACTACCAATCTGGTTGCCATCGACACCCAGACCGCTACTATCCTCAATCGTCTGAGCAGCCTGGAAAGTGAAGTCGCGCAAGCACAGCAAAAGCGAGGTGCGGTCCAAAGGCTTTTGGAATCGCTCCAAAAAATCAGGCGGGGAGGGGAATTTGGTGAGAAAGCATTTTATGTCGAGGACCCTCCACCGGAACTCGCCAAGCTGATTGCCAAGCTCAGAGATCTCAGTTTACGACATAAGCTTCTGCTCAACGACTATACTCAGGAGCACCCCAACATCGAGGAAACCGATGCTAAACTCCGAGACGTCCTCTCTGAGATGCACAATGAGTTGCGATCCATGCTGGCAACCCTAAATGGACGGCTACGGGACCTGGAAATTCGTCTCATGGTTGCACGGGCAGAGACCAAGAGCATTCCTGAAAGCTCCCTTATTCTGACCAGACTCCGCCGTGAGGTGGATGTCAATGCAGAGCTTCTTACCCAACTCAAATCCAAATACCAGGAAATAATGATTCAGGAATCCGGGCTCATAGAAGAGGTCAAAATCATCAAACCGGCCCTTGAGCCTGGCCAACCTGTCAACATGCCCAATACTTTGATGAATACAGTGACCGGAGGGATTATTGGCCTGGTTATAGGATTAGTCCTGGCCCTGATTGTGGAGACCATGGACACCTCATTGGGTACAATAGAGGATGTGGAGGAGATCCTGGGCGTGCCGGTCCTGGGGGTTATCCCAGCTGTTGATGAATTCTCCACCAGAGCGGAAGGGCAAGATGGAACTAAACTAAAAGAGCGGCCGTTGATAACCCATTTTGCCCCGCGCTCTCCCATTTCTGAAGCCTACCGGTCCTTGAGAACAAGCCTGCAGTTTATCTGGAAAGACAGAAAAGCAAAAGTTTTTCTTATCACCAGTTCATCGCTGCAGGAGGGGAAAACCTACAACGTGGTCAACCTCAGCCTGAGTCTGGCCCAAGCTGGGGAAAAAGTGCTGCTCATCGATGCTGATCTGCGCAGACCAGCGGCCCATAATACTTTCGGCCTCCAAAGACAACCCGGGCTTACAGACTACATTGTGGGAATCAGCGGCTTGAAACCCCCTGGAAAGGATGAATTTGAACTGGAGATGGGAAGTCTGCCGGAATTCCAATCGTCAGATGGCGGTTGGAAAGACGTGACCAACACCGTCATCGATGTGATGCTCGGCGACTTCGAATTTGACGACATCCTGAGAACTCCGGGGATGGATAATTTACATATCATCAATGCGGGTCAAAGCTTGCTCAACCCTGCTGAAATTCTTCGTTCACCCAAGTTTAAAGAGTTCTTGCGTGAGGTGAGAGAGCACTACGATGTTATCATCGTGGACACGCCGCCGGTGCTGCCAGTGGCCGACGCCTTCGAGGTGGCGCCTGAAGTGGATGGAGTTATCCTTGTTTACGAGGTAGGTCGCATTGGGCGGGGAATTCTCAATCGAGCCAAGGTGCAACTGGAAAATGTGAATAGCAATGTCATGGGGGTAATCCTCAATAATGTCAAACCTGATGTGGCCCCGGATTTCTATCGTTACCGCACCGATTATTACTATGAGCAAAAGAGCGACAAGGAGACCTCAGCACCATCCTCCCGCTGGCAACACGCCATTAGCCAGGGAATAGGCGGGATACGCAGTATCCTCAGTAAGATGCGACCGACCTCGGCCATGGAGGGAAAAGGATCCAAGATATCTATCTTCACCGTACTAATAGCTCTTACGCTCATAGCCGGTCTCCTGCTGTCTAACTTTCCCGGCCTCAGCTCCCCAACTCATAACAAGTCCCAAAGTCAAAAAGTCAAAATAGTCGTGCCCCCTAGCGGTAGGAAGGCGAGTACCCAATTGCCGAGCGAGTCCACAAAGGCTGCGGAGGAGATTACGAAGCCAGCGGCGGTGCGGAGGTCTGAACCTGAGCTAGCTCAAGAAAAGCCTTCCAGCATGCCTGAACAACCGACCGAAAAAACAGAACTGATAGCGTTGCACTCGAGTGTGGCGAAGAAGCCCAGCCAAGTCAAAGAGGCTATCTCATTAAAGCCAAGTGAAACTCAGACCTGGGAAAGTCTGCCCCACACAGCCGAGATCCGACTAGGGCCCAACATGCACAGCCCCGTGCTCCAACTCATTCGGAGGGGAACGCGGCTTCAAGTGGTGGAAAAACAAGGAGATTGGCTTAGGCTTCAACTGGGAAACGGAAACACCGGCTGGATTTACCACAGCTTTGCGCAGCTTCAACGAGAACCTGTAGAAAAGCCGCTTACTATTGTAAAAGGATCGAACGGAACTTCAGAACCCTTTGCCTTGCAACCGAATGCGATTAAAAAATCGAGCTCAGCAGGAGAGGTTTTCTCCTCAATGCAGAGACGAGCTCAAAGTTACAGGAGTCTACCTAAAGTAGCTAGAATCCGATCAGGGCCCACCATTCACACTCCCGTGCTCCAACTCATTCGGAGGGGAACGCGGCTTCAAGTAGTGGGCAAAAAAGGGGCTTGGCTTAAACTTCAATTAAGAAATGGAAACACTGGCTGGATTTATCACAGCCTGGTGCAACCTGAACGAAAACCTGCAAAAAAACAGCTTCCCGTGCTGAAAGGATCGAACGGAACTTCAGAATCCTTTTCTGCCCAGCCGAAAATAGTCAAAAAGGCACGTTCGGCAGAAGAGGTTCTCTCCTCAATGGAGAACGGAAGTGAAGTTGCGCCATTCTACCCAGAATAGGCGAGATGCGACCTGGGTAGGCCACTTGCGCTTTAAATAAAACGGTTATGCACTTAACTCAGCAAAAATCTCCTCTCCCCTTAAGGTGGAAGGATTAAAGTAGATGGAGCTCTCTGCATTCAGCAATGAGCGATCAGTTTAATGTGTTGTATTTACATGTATTTTGCTGATGGCTGAGCGCTGATAGCTGATGGCGCTCATCTGAAAACGGCTGTTTTCGGATGAGCAATTAAAATATAAACCATTGAGGCATAGATTTTCCCTGGTTAGCTTGTCATCTATTATGAAATCTAGTAGGGTCCGCCGGAAATCAACAGCGTGCCAGGCCTCAACGAATAGAGGTGATAAAATCATGGCGTTGATCTCAAGAAAAAACATCATGCCCATCCAAGTTCTCCTTGGACTAGTTTTTCTCCTCACTATCCAGCCAGCCTGCACTCACCAAAGAAGGCCAACCGGGCAACATCCAGATGCTTACCAACTCAAGCCTTGGAGCTTGGCCACTGCTGGCATCTATCAGGCTGTGGTTGCGGGCGATTTGAATGGCGATCAACACCCGGACATTGCCGGCGGTTCTTCTGTGCCCGGGACAGTCGCCATCTGGTACGGGAATAGCCAGGGCGGCTGGTCCTCTCCTTTCATGCTTCCGACGAAGGGAGACGTCCGCTCCATTGCTATTGGAGATTTTGACACCGACGGGCGACCTGATCTTGCCTTGAGTATGCTGGGGGATAATCCTGGAATCCAGGTCTGGTTGAATCGCGGCAGGAAAGGTTGGAAAAGAGGCCCGTCTCCAGCCGAGTCAGAGAAACTTCATGGAATCCGGGCAGATGACATCAATGCAGACGGAAATCCTGATTTGATCTCTGCGGCAGCCGGTGTGGATGGCCCAGGCGGTATCAGGGTTTGGTTCGGAGACGGGCAAGGGGACTGGCTTACCGACGTTGGCCCCACAGTACGTGGTGAATATAACGACGTGGCGGTGGCTGACTTCAATGAAGATGGTCATCTCGATATTTGCGGCTCAGGTATCGGACCGCATGGGGCCCTCCGCGTATGGCTCGGTGACAGCAAAGGTGGATGGTCTGACTTGTCGCCCCTGGAAATGGGCAATTTCTACGCCCTTACTGTCGGGGATCTAAACCGCGATGGGCATATGGACCTTTTTGCCGGCACTTATCGGAATGGTATCCGCATTTACTTAGGTGACGGCCGGGGTGGTTTTTTCAGGCTGAGTTCACCGGTTAACAAGAAAAATTTTTGGAAAGTCCTGGCCGGCGACGTAGACAGCGATGGTGACCAAGAACTCGTTGCTTCTTCTCTAGACTCTCAAGGGATATGGGTTTGGAAATGGGAAAATGGAGGGTTGTCACCAGTGCTGGACTACTATGGCTCCAGTGGCACCTATTACGATATGGCCCTCATTGACCTGGACTCAGATGGCCGCCAGGACCTATTAGCCGCCAGCGACGGCCAAGGCGTGATGATCTGGGCCAGCCAAACTCAGGTTCGGTCCCTCGCAACTGTGACCTTTGGTACGGCAAGAGTGCCCTTTCCCGACAAGGGCGAGAAATTGTTCCCCGTAGATCCAAAGGAAAACGAGGTCTTTGTAACCATGAACGGTCGGCCCCAATACAAGATCGGCCCAGAAGACGTCTTGGAGATTAGCCTTTGGGAGGGCATCGAGGAGAAGAAATATACCGTGCAAGTTCGACCCGATGGCATGATCTCTTTCACCTTTTTACAGGATATTTATATCTCTGGACTGACTGTTTCGGAGGTAGACGATCTTCTCACCAAGAAACTTGGCCGCTATATAAGACAACCACAGGTGGCGGTACGGGTGAAGGAGTACAACAGCAAATTTGTGTCCTTACTGGGCGCTATCAGTACAACCGCTGGTGTTATTGTGGGGTCAGGTACATCCAGAGGTAGTCGTTCCGGACCAGGCAATTATTTCCTAACCGGCAAAACCACTGTCCTCCAGGTCCTGGCCCGGGCTGGCGGCCCCACTGAGAATGCGAACCTCCGTGAGATTACATTGAGGCGTAAGACAGGAAAGGCCGCCGTGGTTAACCTCAACAAGACCATAAC
>PPDG01000381.1 GCA_002899795.1 Desulfobacteraceae bacterium
AGAGACCAGTCCTGACGAAACAGCGGCCACCATACCAGAAATCTTTTGAAAACTCTACAGAAAATGGACTTCAGAGGTGGTGGTGATGATGCCATTTTTTTTCACCAACTGACACTTTTGGACTCCAAACAAGGTTTTTTCCCGATCCGCCCATTGTTATTATCAGAGGTCAACTATTGAAAAATAAGGACAAAATGCGGTCATATCACGAATTGGCACGAAGTTTTCATTGAGGACATTCTGGGGGAGGTATTTGAAAAACAGAAAACATAGCGAGCAACCCTTCAAATTGCTCCAGGGAGATGTTTTCTGCTAGATTGGAGGCCAACTATGAACTCCCCCACTTTCGTCCAGAAAAGAGAACATTCAAGAGTCCCAGTGAGCTGGCCCGTTACCATGGTGACCCCCGAGGGGGATATCGACGGCATAATAGAGAACATTAGTGCCGGGGGGGCCTATATTCGCTGCGGGACACCGCTCTTACAAAAAGATCTTTTCATCCTGTCCATCCTATCTCAAGACCGGGAGCATTCATGGATAGGGGCAGAGGTAGTGTGGCTAGATATACGCGTCAGTGCTGATTCCGATGCCATACCTATCGGCATGGGGGTTCGCTTCACTAATATCACGACAGAGGACCTCCAGTTTGTTAGCAATGTTGTCTCGGAGCTGAGCTAGTTGAAGGAGAGCAGCTCTAGATTTCAACCCTTTTACGAAGCGAGGTGGTAAAGTCCAACACCTCATCAGACCAGCTGTGCTACCAGTTCACCGTTTAACTTAGGGTTAAACCGGCTCAAGACCCCACAATCAATGGCAGCGATTATGCTGCTTAATCAACATCGAAAACCTGGTCCTTAAAATCAGGTCAGCGTTCAGTGGCTTCGCTGGTACAGGTGGCGAGCTGTTTTGGAGCACTGGAGTATCAGAAATTCCAAATCACAAATCACAAATATCAAACAAATCACAATGACCAAATTCGAAATTCCAAACCTGTTTTTTGTTTTGGTCATTGAGTATTGGAATTTGAGATTTGTTTGTAATTTGGTGCTTGGAGTTTGGGATTTCATAGAATCGACCTCTCCATTCCTCCGGCAAACTCACGCATAAAGGAAAAACCTCTCCTCGTGTCTATACCAAGCCCTGATGTGAAAGATGGAAAAACAGGAAGAGGAGAGATAGCATGTTACATTTGCTTGCAGAGCATGGTATATAAGTAGGCCAAAAATTGACGCTGAGGGGTGTTACAGTGAATTGGTTGCTGAGAGTTGTCCTCTTGTCCGCTCTGGCATTGCTCATCGGTTGTGCAACCAGCCAGAGCAAACAAGCCCGGACAGTTGAAAAGTCGGGTTTCCTCGGCGATTATTCCATGCTAAGTCCGGGCGGCGAGGGAGAAGCGCTGCTCTTTTATGAAAATCCTGAAGCTAATTGGCCTTCCTACAACAAGATTTTCTTGGCCCCCGTCGCCTACTATGGAGGACGTGACACTTACCCCAAAGGCTTTACCCGAGCTGATCTGCAGAAACTGGTGAACCGCTTCTACTACATCCTCTATAACGATCTAGCGGAAGACTATCAAATGGTGGACGAACCGGCCCCCCACACCCTGCGCATCCAAGTGGCGCTCACGAGTGTGGGGGAGTCCTCTCAGACGGCGGATTCTGTCTCGGCAGTGGCGCCTGTCATTGTTAATCCCATTAGGAATTTTGCGGGATCTCTGTCGGGTGAGACTGTTTTTGCGGGGCAGGCGAGCATCGAGATAAAGATTACCGATGAACTTACCGGGAAACTACTCTTTGCAGCCGTGGACCGGCGGGTGGGACAGAGGACCATGAGCAGTACGACGAGTCGAACAGCCGACGTTGAGGAGATTATGTGGTACTGGGGAGATCTTGCCAGATATAAACTTTGCATGCTGCGGGGAGGGGAGAAATGCATCATGCCGGAGCAATGATTGCAGAGACCCCAAAGTCCTACTTCCCAACGAACTTCCCATTCTCGAATTCACCTATCAATTCTCTACCGTCAGGATAGATCATCTTCCCTTGTCCGTGGGGAACATCATTTTCCCATGCACCCACATATCTACGGCCGTCTGGGAAGGCCATGGTTCCTTGTCCGTGCCACTCGCCATTTTTCCATTGTCCCTCATATTTTGCACCGTCAGGGAAGGTCCAAACCCCCAACCCATGAGGCTTGTCATTTTTCCATTGTCCCTCATATTGTCCGGAATAGGGGTTGGTCAGTGTGCCCTGTCCACTCCGCATGCTACCTTGCCATTGCCCCTCATATCTCGCACCTTCTGGATAGGCCATCGTGCCCAGTCCGTTCTTACAGTTCCCCCGGACACAACTTCCCCTCGTGCTGCATGCAGCAGCAGAAAAAAAGGTCACGAAGAGGAAGAAGGCCAATAGATACTTCTTCACCGGATACCTCTGCACTCAGATACTTGGCGCTTTCTGCAGTTTTACAGTAAACTTATAAGATGGCATGGGGTAAGGCACACAAGGCTTTGGAGCAGGAATTGCCATTCAGCTGCCGCTTGCCGATCTCAATTACGATATACTCGGCTGGAGGCCCGATTATCACCTGTTCTGATCTTATTAAGAGGGTAGGGACCTTCCTTAAGAATTGTTCTATCGTCTGTTTCATCCTTTACGACGGCGTTCCATGTGGATTTCTCATAATTGTGGTTGGAAGTTACGAGATACGTATGGCCAGCCTCAGCCTTTATTGTAATATCCACATTATGTAAAGAGTCGTGGGTGTAAAATACCTGGTAATTATAAGACTCCCCAACGACCGTAGGCGCGGATCTACCGGAAAAAGACACGGTTATATGATAATCACCGGGAAGAATCTCAAGCGTAACCTTGCCAAAGGTATCTTTTCCATCTGGGCTTTTCTGAGCATTTACAGAATTGATCTGTATGGTCTCCCCTTTGCAGACAAGTTGCGCGGTTTTGTCACTGGGTAGTTGCGGGCCTGCATATAATTTGTAGGTTTTTTTGGATGGTCCGCAGCTTGCCAGATTGACCATAAAGACAGTAGCTATCAGAACACTTAGAAAACGTGAGATATTCTTGCATTTGGGCCTTTGCATAGTCTTTACCCCCACTACTAGTCCGGATTCTTCATTTGAAATAGTAGCATTATATTTGACTTGTGAAAATTAGAAATGCGAATGCAAAAATATAGGCGCTGATGAGGATGACACAAAAAGAGTCATGGCACCAGAAAACTGAAGGGAAACAAAGGAGTGAAGCAGTGAAGATAGTAGTCGTTGGTATTTGATAGATGGGACAAACAACTGCTTAGCCCGGTTACTAATGAAATATCCGGGCTAGAGGTCTGTTTCGATACATTCCTCCAGAACTTTCTTCAGAGCATTTCTGGCAGTTGTCACGCGGGTGGGAACACGTTCCTTTTGTCTTAGGAACTTGGAAACAGCTGTAGAGATAAGCCAACGGTCTTGATCAGTGATATTGGTAAAGTTGACGCCTATGATAGGTAAGGTAAGTTCATTATCCACGATATCTGCGGTTGACCAGACCACCTGCGCTTCAACTATCAGGGGGCGATCCAGTTCAGGGACTCTGATGGTCATCTCAAGAACTTCGTGTAAAAGAGGCGGGTTTGGAAATCGGAGCGTGGCGCCACCGGCACTGACATTAAGCGTGACTCCCGCAACGACACCTTTATCGGTTTTGAAAGTAACTGACCATTCGATTCTGGCTCTGGGGTAGCGGCGTCTTTCAATAAACTGAGGATCCATACCAGTGCCACCTTAAGCAGTGAGGTCCTCCCCAGGCCGATTTTGGTCCTTAATCTCTAGATGATCCGCAACCAAAGCTGAGATCATCTCGTGGTCGGTAGTGTCAATTTTCGTGAATCTAACCCCCATGCCGCGCGGCTTGAACTTTTCATCGGCGCTAGAAGGATTTGACCAAACCACTTCAGCTATGGCTTGTACCCGTGGAGAGAGGAGGGATACACTGATAGACACTTCAAGGACTTCGTTGGGCTTCAGAGGTTCACGGCAACTGATAAACGCTCCAGTGTAACTGACATCTTTCGCCTCACCCGCCATGAGTCCTCGAGAGCTTTTGATAATTACGGGCCATGAAACCACCGCCCTGGGGTGTTGACGTCTTTCTCTCCCCGTTGGCTTATCCATAATCACCCAGCCCTTTTCGGTTCATCTCAGTTCTCGGTCAGACCCATCAGCCGGCTTAAACCATTGAGCCGCTATGATCAAATTACAGCGATGGTTCAGCTTGCCTTGTATGTTCACACTGCAACGTCTGTGCCACCCTACTCTCCAAAATTGGTTTTTCTGGTGCTATTTCAGCATGTTTTATCTAAATGAGGGTGTGAAAGGACCAATTTTCAGAACCAATGAAGTATTAAATGGGATGGAAAACTGTAGGGCAGGCGCTCCCGACTCGGGCTAGATTACCACAACCATAAACAGGAGCGTTTTTTGACAAATAAATATTCCGCCTCTGCGCTGCCTTGGGTTGCACCTGCAGCGTCAAAGGCCTTTGCGAGGTGCTCCGGCCTGCCGTAGAGATAGCCGCCGCCAAGATCATCTGACAGAGCCACAACCACATCGCCAGGGGAAAGCATGTGAGCGTCCTCGGCACCGAAAAAAACTCCAGGCTGCCTCTTGACGGCCTCGACCTGCTCTTGAGTTAAGTCCAGTATGACCCCAGATGGCAAGGTAACCGGGGCGGCCGAGACAGGGCTGATAAGACCAAGCTCCAGCATGGCCAGTACGAACGGGAGCAGGAGTATTCCGAATTGTAGACGGTTGAGCTTCATAATATCCCACCGCTCTAGGAACAATCTGACAGCAGGCAAACGGCTGACTCTTACCATAATGATGATACTCGCATTTTGTAAAGCTAGCCCGGATATTTCATGAATCACTTGCTGCGACCACGGATATGGCCGTCCTTCCTGGCGTCCTCGGATATCGGCCCCTGCGACGTACCGTTCGGGTACGCCTCGGGATCAATACCCTGCGGTTGCCAGGTGGCACGCCCATCCTCTTCGCGCTCGCTGCGCTCCGCTCAGTCCCGCAAGCGGGTTCCCAGTTTCGTGGTCTCGCGACAGCA
>PPDG01000561.1 GCA_002899795.1 Desulfobacteraceae bacterium
AAGGACATGCAACGACTATGCCTCTCTGCTCTGGTAAGTGGGCAGCATAGAGGGGTGGAAAAGTAAACCCCCGCCGGCACGGCGCACACCGATATAAACCGATGGGGGTCCCATTTGGGAGAATGGTATTAGGTGAGCACTATGCTCACCACACTGATTTACTAGTGCAAACCCAATGCCAATACAAAAAGCGCAATCAGTGACATCTTGACTCCCGATGAAATGAACCTGCTAGTTTTCATCTGTCTTCAGGTAATCATAAACTGCCAAAGTAAGGAAATTTCTGGATGCATCGGTAATCCGTTTGAACTGGACAGCGATTGCATTGTGAGGATAGTATTTTTCAGTGGGCAGATACCTGTCGGTCCAAACTACCTCAGCGTGTACCACCATGGACCGACTGGGAGTATTTAGGACTACTTTTACTATTTCCCCCTTATACAAAGGCTGTAGGCAGACCAATAACGCACCAGTCACGCTAATGTTGTCTGTGTGACCGTACATTGGTCCTGAGATGGTCTCAACGGTGACCGGCCATTCGACCTGAGCCCGTGCCTCAAAACGCTCTCTGTTTAGCCGTCGGCTCTGATATTCGTCCTTCAGTAAGAGCAGACCCACGACAGAAATATATGCTATGGGCAGGAACAACTCCGGGAACATAAATACCTCCATTCAGGTGCATCAACGAAGACCCGATCTGCACTGTCCATTGACCTGGATTTAGGGCCAATCGGCCTGTAACATGGAGAGTCCACTCGTAACAAGAAGTGTGCCGTTTAAAAATTATTTGCTGTTTTTGGAGTTGTTTCGTCTACTTAACTGGTATTTTGCTGAAGATAAAGTTCAAGAATAGTAGGTAATTTAGGTAATATATGGGAAAAAGTTTGGCACTCTATGGCGACCACAGCGAAAGTGTGGATTACATCCCTTAATTCACACTTTCGGCTTCTGGAGCCTCGGCACAAAGTGTGGTATCGGGTTCTCAGGGGCAAACTGTGGATTAAAGTATGAGATGTGAAATTCCAGAAACCAGCAGGAGAGTGTATCTAAAAAGATGTATCTGCATTCGTTTTGAATGGAGTGCAAAAACTATGCTCCCAAAAAGAAAGGGCCGTCTAATTCATTATTCGTTTTTCATTGAAGATCGAATCTCATACATCAAATCATCATAGCTTTTTACTTCAGGCTTCAGCTTGTGGGCTTCCTTCGCATCATTTAAAGCACGATGAAAATCTCCCTTTTCATGCCACACATATCCTCTTCCATAGTAGGACCTAGCGAATTCGGAATCAATCCGGATTGCTTCACTGAAATCTTCAATAGCTTCATCATATTGCTCGCTCTTCGTCAATGCCCACGCTCGACTATCGTATACGTATTTTGCGTCTGCATGTTTTGGAAGTAGGCTTAGCGCATTGGAATAATCCTCTATTGCGTTATTGTACTCCTCTTCAGCCAACCAGGCATTTCCCCTTGCCCTGTACAAGGTGAATTGCATTTCTTTTTTAGACGTCAATTCCAAAGACTTCGTGAAATCATAAATTGCCTTGTCATATTGACGAGTTCTGAAATACGCCTGGCCCCTGTTGTAATAAACTTTATTGTTTTCTTCTCCATAGGGAGCAAGTTCCAAAACCTTCGTAAAACTCTCGATGGATCGATCATACTCCATTGTTTCATAGAAAATTAACCCTTGCTCATAATGGGTATCAGCATATTTGTTATAACCTCCTGAGCAGGAGTGCAAAAATAGAATACCAAACAAAAAGAAAATAATCTGATAAGAACTAGATTCTTTCATTTTTCATTCCTCTCATCTAATTTTGATAAGAACTATCTTTCGACTGAAAAAGCATGACATAGTTGTGGCTTGTGAGTCAAGCCGACGGAGCTTCACATATCCTGGTTTATGGATTCTCCCGCGCCTGGACCTGGAGCGCAGGAAGCTGTCGCCGAGGCAGACAAGGCCACTGCTGGGTGAAATTGGGTCTTTTCACCTGACTTCGGACAGAGGTGTCCCTTTCGACCCGTGGTTGCGATCACACCAGGTTACATCGTCATCAGTAGGGTATTGCGCATCTGTATAGAGGTAGTCATCTGAGACTGGATTTGAAAGAATTGATTGCCTCGAATGCACATAGAACCGAGCAATAAACCCACCTCGATCACAGCTAGAGTTATATTACACTCTTAATTTACAGTTTTGGCTCTAGGAAGGATACTACTACATGTGTAGGCGGATCAGAAAACGCAAAAGTGTGAACTATAGTATCCAAAGCTTCTAGATGTTAGGTTTTTTTCTTTGTTACAAAAGTATAGGGAACATCATAAATCAAAACCCGCCGGACCGGCAAGAAACTTGCTTGCATACCTATCGGCATGTGCAGATTAATCCTTAAGACAAAGTATAACTAAAAGCGAGATCGCGTATGATCGGAGTATTGCGAGAATGGCCAGTAAATCAGCAATCTTCGGCTATGCTACCAGTCTGGGTAGGGCGCCTATCCAGCCAAGCGAATAATAGCAAGTCTATAAGGATTTTCGTTCTGGGAGTCATAATCAGCCTGGCCGTGATCCTGACTGCGTCTATCCACACAACCAAGTCTTTTGCAGAGGAAGTCGACTCTGTTGCAATAAGGCAACTTGGTCGGATTGATGAGCTTGTCCAGATGGCCATCCGAGATGGAAAGCTCCCAGGGGCTATTGTACTCGTGGGTCGACACAACCGCATTCATTATCGGAAGGCTTTCGGTAATCGTGCTGTAATGCCATCGATCGAGCCTATGACGGTCGATTCGGTTTTCGATCTCGGATCGCTCACCAAGGTCGTGGCGACGACACCCAGTGTGATGCTCCTGGTCGAGCAGGGTCGAATTCGCTTGAACGCTTTCGTTTCAGATTATATTCTGGATTTCGACCGTAACAGCAAAATGGATATAACAGTTCGTCATTTACTGACCCACATGTCGGGTCTGAAACCTGGACTCGATCTAGCTAACCCCTGGGAGGGATATGACAAAGCGATTTTCCTGGCAACAAATGCGGTGCCGGTGGCCAAACCAGGCGAGCGGATTATCTATAGCGATATCAACTTCTTGCTTTTGGGAGAAATAGTCCGCCGTGTAAGCGGCATGTCACTAGACCAGTTTGCTTTTGCTCACCTGTTTGGACCGCTCGGCATGCTTAATACAGGGTTCAACCCTCCAGCGGGACTGCGAGGCCGCATCGCTCCCACCACGCTCTGCGAGGCGCATTTCATGCCTTGCGGAGGACCAAATGGGACAATTATCCGAGGGCTGGTCCACGATCCGACTGCTAGACGAATGGGTGGCGTGGCTGGGCACGCAGGCCTATTCAGCACGGCTGATGACCTTGCGGTTTTTTGCCAGATGTTACTCAGAGGTGGTGTCTATGGTAAAAAGAGGATCTTGTCGCCGCTGACCATTAAGACCATGACCACTCCGTGGACGCCACCGGATGAGCCCAGCGTGCGCGGACTTGGTTGGGATTTGGACGTGACAGATGCAACTGTCGGCGGCACACTTCGGAATCTTCGTCCCTTCGGTCATACTGGTTTCACTGGGACCCTGCTTTGGCTTGATCCCGCGTCTGGATTGTATGTAGTGTTTCTCTCGAATCGCCTTCATCCCGATGGCAATGGAGATGTGACAGATCTTCGCGCTGAGGTAGTTACTATTGCCGTTTCTGCACTGAGGAACAAGCCGGCTTCATCGTTGCGGTCCGAGGGAAACCACCCCTCCGGCTTTCAAATAGGCAAGCCGTTGCAAACAACTTTATTGAAGCGCCCCGCGCCGGTTTTGACCGGTATTGACATATTGCGGTCTGAAGACTTTGCACAATTGCAGGGCAAGAGGATAGGCCTGCTCACCAACCAAACAGGAAGGGCGCAAAATGGTGCCAGAACGATCGATCTGCTACATAAAGCCAGGAACGTGGAGCTTGTTTCGCTTTTTAGCCCGGAGCATGGCATTCAGGGGATAGTCGAGGGGCCTGTGCCTTCGTCGCGTGATGACGACACCGGATTGCCAATCCATTCGCTTTATGGAAAGCACCGGCGTCCGACGGCCAAGATTCTTGAAGGTATCGATCTTATAGTGGTTGATTTACAGGATATAGGCACGCGCTTCTACACCTATGTAACCACGATGGCATATATGATGGAGGAGGCGGCCAAGCGGAACATCTCCGTACTGGTCCTAGATCGCCCCAACCCTATCAATGGCCTTCAGATTGAAGGCCCCATGCTCGAGCGCTCTAATACAGGATTCACAGGGTATTTTCCAATGCCGATTCGCCACGGCATGACCATCGGCGAGCTGGCACTACTCTTCAAAGGCGAAAATAGCATCGATGTAGACCTTGACGTGGTAAGAATGAAAGGATGGCAACGAAAAGACTGGTTCGACCACACCGGCCTGCCCTGGGTGAACCCTTCACCTAATATTCGCAATCTGATCCAGGCCATTTTGTACCCGGGAATCGAGGCCATCGAGGAGAACAATATTTCGGTAGGCCGAGGAACTGACACCCCATTCGAACAGATTGGTGCTCCCTGGATCGATGGCGTTCAGTTGGCTGCAGAGCTGAATGCTCGAACGATACCAGGGGTTAGCTTTTATCCGGTGTCATTCGTACCGACATCGAGCAAATATGCTGGAGAAGCATGCCAGGGAGTGTTCCTGCTAGTCACCAACCGGCAGGTATTGCAGCCTGTCCGGCTTGGGTTGGAAATTGCCGCAACCCTTCATCGTCTCTACCCGGAGGAATATCGACTCGATGTGGCAACAAGTCTGCTGGGATCCGCAACGGCACTAGCACACATCAAGGCAGGAGAGGAGCCGGCAAAAGCGGCGAAGAGTTGGGTGGTCGATGAAGCGCGATGGCGTGAACTGCGGAAAGACTATTTGCTTTACTAAGGCAGTGCCAAGCCGGTACCAAAAGATAAGAAATGGTTCGCGTGACAATACTAACCCTCAAGATGATGGGGGAGATTCTCAGGGTCGGAGAGTTAAGATCTTGCCAAGATGTGAACTTTTGAGAAAGTTCAGATATGAGAAGGAGATGTGACTTTTCTCGGTGATGAGATA
>PPDG01000211.1 GCA_002899795.1 Desulfobacteraceae bacterium
CACATTTCCACGCTGACCACGCCTTTGGCCTTCCTGCCTTGCTCGTGCGTCTCTGGGAAGAAAAAAGAAAAAAGGATCTTTATTTTCTAGGACAAAAAGGAATCGAATCTTTCGTTCTGAAGTGTCTGGATCTGGCCTACCCTAACTTTCTACCACGATTAGAATTCTCATTACGGTTCATGGAAGTTGAACCAGGGGAAACTGTAACAGTCCTGGGGTTGTCTTGGAGAACTGCGGTTAACGATCACCCGCAGAGGGACCTGGCCCTGAGACTGGATGCGGAAGGCACGTCAGTGTTCTACAGTGGTGACGGTCGCCCCACTTCTGAAACCCGTGCTTTGGCAGAAGGCGTCCACCTCATTGTCCACGAGGCTTTTCACCTTTCGAAAGACATTCCAGGACATGGAACCATAGCTGGCTGTTTGGAGATGGCCCGAGCCTGCAAGGCGAAAAGACTTGCATTGGTTCATATTCAGAGGGATGTAAGGCGAGAAAGGTTTGATGAGATTAAAGAACTGGTGAATTCTGTACAGGATTTAGAGATATTAATTCCTGAACCCGGCGACTGCCTGAAGGTCTAATTAACCGCCGACCCACCCGCTATCCTTGCCGAGCCTCCGCGTCCCCCAGTCACCGCGTCGTTCCAATCCGCCCTCTGTCGTCCGTCCTCTGCCATCTGATCTCCGACCTCTGACTTCTTTCTGCCCGCTGCTAGCTGCCAGCTGTATTTCCCTATGCTACATGCGTTTTAGTCTTGCATTGGATCCGTCCCTGTGTTACCACATCTCCAACCTGCAGGGATTAGGCACAAAGATACTCGGGACGTAGCGCAGTCTGGTCAGCGCACCTGCCTTGGGAGCAGGGGGCCGGCGGTTCAAATCCGCCCGTCCCGACCAGCATAAGAAAAGGGATCTGGCTTATCGCCGATCCCTTTTTTAGTTTTTTGGTGGCGGGTGTTGGCGGAAAAGTATTCTTAGAGACAAACTGTCACGAGACTTACGCCGTCACAGAACTTCTGATCGTAGCTTACTCTAAATCAGTCAGCATGAAATTGAGTCAAGTTGGCCTAACCCGGATATTTCACGAATCCGCCTAAGGCGGACCATGGATATGTACTTACTTCTATCTGAGTTGTTGGCTCTCAAATTTCCTTGACAATATCTTAAGAAGGTCTGAAGATCGTATATAAGTCATGACATGGGAATATGGACGAGCATAGGAGGTATTCTCAATGGTTGTACAACTGCGGGAAGGCATTGTATGGAAGATTACGTGTATCGTAGTTCTTCTGCTGGGACTATTTTGGGGAGGATGTGGTGAGGTCGACCGGGGGGAGGTACAGGCCCAGGTTGGGAGAGGGATGAGAACCTATGAGATACTGCCAAACACCTTTGAGCTTCGATCCGACACGGATCCGACCATAATAGTCACTGGTGAAGCCACGAAGTATATCTTGGTTGATGATGGAAGGGTGTTATTTACAGCAAATGATGCCACTGGAGATAGGAACATTGTTCTTGATCCCGATGATATTGTTATCGAACGCCCGATAGCCAACTCGGTTACGGTTGTTACACAAGCAAATAGACTTCTCTAGCGCTTTTTTCCCACGCGGCGCAAGCGCCCGCGCTGCGCGTCGGCGTGGGCATGCAACGTTGGGGTAAACTCCGCCGAAATGTATCCTGGCACAAGATATATGGTTCTTTCAACGTGGAGAAAAAGAAGGCCTCATTGACCAGTCCAGCAACCAAGGCCAACAGAGGTAGTGGAGCTATAATGATGGCAGAATGAAATAGTGGAGCCAGTGACTCCGCAGGCTAAGCATCAATCAACTAAACTTTGAATGTATTCTTGCAGGATACCTCGAGTAGATTCTTGAACATTGAGAAATTTGATTCCTACAGTGAAGAAGGTTTTTTCTCGTCTAGGAACGTCGCCGTTGCATTGGAGCCAAGCCACCTCACCCGTCACACATAATACCGTATCGAAGGTATCTGGCAGTTGGAACGCCACGGCCAGGCGCTCTTTCACCGAGAGAGGGTAATTGGTCTTAATGCCGATTCCTCCAGGGCTCAAATTATAGGCCTTTGCTCCCAATTCATTGAGGTCTTGTTGACAGCAGGATGCCATGAAAGAGACAGGCACTCTTGGGGCTTTTCGACTTGTCCGCTGTACTTGCATGAGAATCTCCATTCAATTGCAGTTTGCCGCCTAAACTAAGCTATAAGTATGCTGTAATCCTTGAGCGGCAGGTGACCATCGAGCTGTTCTTTGATACGCTGATTCTCCCTGAGCAACTCGGCTAGTCGGCCACCTGCGATGATGCAGGCTATGAAAAAGCCAATAGAGCCGCCTAGCATGAAAGCCAGGATGTAGCCTAGCCAAGACATAGCTCATCTCCAGTGGGTATAGGTGGATTAAGACAGACGAGTCGGATTGGGCAATCTTGAGCAGTTTTGTGTGCTCAAGGAGAGGATTTACAAACAGCGCAGTACCGGTACCTTACCATAAACACGATTGGCTTTGTCAAGCAGGAAAATCCCAGGATGAGCCAATAAAAAAGCGGAGCTAGTGACTCCGCAATATTCTTTGAAAAATGAATGGCCCTGTGGGGCGTGGATAACGCGCTAACTGAAGTGGTGTGTAAATCTGAGCACCGTTGGGCTGTCCTGTTATGTCAGGTAGGTAGCCTGACCGAAAGTTGGCAGTTTCTCATTCGCATTCAACACGAGATGTAGTAGCTACCCTTAGGGTCAGTCTATGTATGATTTATGATTTCAGACCTATCCTGTGGAATTCCGCACAGGGGGTCCGCCAGAGGCGGAATTCCACAGGGCAGAATTCCAGATTGAGGTGCATGCATTCCTAACCGCGAGGTTCTGAGCTCTGAAATCTGCATTCTAAAATCTAAAATCCCTGGGTTCCTTTATTCTGGCAGACTTCCGCCTCCAACACTACCTACTTCCTCCTTGGCGAATCAGGAGTTTCTGCTCAGGATGGATGGTTGCTTCTGGAGGGAGTTTGTTGAGACGCCTCAACTCTTCAACTGTTAACCCGTAGCGGCGACTTATACCAAACAGCGTCTCACCGGCACGGACCTGATGGTAGCGAACCTCATCTACCGCCTCGGCAGACTTAGTAGTGGTTTGTGGTGAGGATGCCCCCAACCTCTCGACAGTGTTCATGAATACTGTGACCTCTTTACTTTTTTCCTCCATCTGTTCTAGCCTTGCCTCGATCCAAATTAGCCTATCAAAGCTTCCTTCGACTTTTTTGAGCCTCGTTTCTAATGAATTGATCTTTCTCTCGAGGCTATAGTTTCCAGAACGCGGCAAGAGAACAATAATGAGGATGGCCAATCCTACTAGCCCGATGGCAATCAATAAAGACGGAATCTTAAGCTTTTGATACAAGTCTTGCGTGGGCTTACTATTGTCATTCTCATTCCGAGATGAATGTTCTATATCATCAGGGAAATCTTCTCCTACATCTATATCGACGATGTCAAATTCATTATTCCGCATCACGACGATTCCTCCCGCCACACGGCCGATATTGCTCTCAGTAAATGTATACCATACCTCAAACTGTGGGTAGCATATGTCTAGAAAGAATTGCGCTATAGTCTGATACGTTCAATTTGACACACCGTCTGAGAGGTTGTCAAGGCGCGACTGACCACCAACTAATTATACTCTCTGAACTATGCGATTTTAGCCCGCAAGAATGGTCGCGGTGGGGTGGCTGTTGCACATATCTGAGTACATCATCGCGGTCGTTCTGATTGAAAAGGTGACTAAGTGCGGCCAAGTACTGGCGTTGCAGGAAGGTGCCTGAAGAGGGCAGTTTCTCATTCTCAATTCAATCTAAAAAAGAAAAGTGTGGACCAACGTATGGTATGGAAACTTTCTTGAGGCAAATCAGGACTTGAGATCATAACTATATAGCTAAACTCCAGGATAAGGGGAGACGCAAAAAGGACAGGGAGGGCCACTGCTGAAACTATCTCGTTTCTTTGACAACTCTTCTCCTGATATAATCATGTCGTGTGCTTTCAGAATTTCCCCAGCTCTTCTTTCCTGCAATCTTCTATCCTAGGTTATAGACGACACTTACCTATATAGGCTATATGGAGACTCACCTCGTTGTTGTCTCCATGTAGTCCTAATACTAGGACATTTCTTTCTGTTTCCCACCTACATTTATATTCGAGGTGTCCTATACTCACTGCAAACCCCCAGCGTTGTGAATCATTTATGTATAACGAATTGTGCCAGATTACTTCATCGCTCATGGGGGAGCCATATTTATCAATCAGGACCCCTTTAAAGTCCTTATAGTCATCTATGTAAACGTTTTTATTTGTATGTTCATCCTCCAGGGTGTATCCTCCAGCCCTTAGCTTATTATTTGTAATCGTATAGATTACAAGAACTTTTCTATCTAGAATAGAATCTCTGTAGTATATCTGTGTGGCTACCTCATTTATAGGTTTTTTTCCTTCTGATTGGATCACCTCTTCTTTTGACATACCCCATCTAGTTTTCCGAAAGTCAAAATCTTGGGCGGCATGGCTTATGTTTGTAAAGAAAGTAATTGCCAGGGCTAGCACTGTCAGGAAATTATAAGGTTTCCTATTCATCTTTTCCTCTTTCTCCACTCCCTCTGACTGATACAGTCGGGGATAGTATCAAAAAGCTTGGGAACGAGAGGAGCTTGTGATTCTTACCCACGCCGCTGGACACAATATAACTCCGAAAGAGAAGAAGTACAACAAGCAGAACGTGAGGTGATTCAAATAGGCAGCATGGAGTGTTTGAGGCAACAAAAAAAGTGAAGCCGAAGCTCCGCTGTAGCCAATCGAGGTAACATCTTCTAGGCTAGGACTGTGAGAACACACCCCTATCTTGCTTTGGGCAACCAGGGAGAAAGTGAGGCGAGCACGCTCGTCCCGCCACGGGCGGGACTATCACGCCAGCGCAGCGATTTTTACCGGTTTGGATATGCAACATTAGGGTTAAGCATCTGGGTCACAGTCTTTCGGCTCTGGCGACCTGGTCAGGGTTGGTGCCACGAACTAAAATGAGCTGTTTTTTCTTGACAGTGAA
>PPDG01000135.1 GCA_002899795.1 Desulfobacteraceae bacterium
ATATCCCCAACCAGCCACACCGAAGCGAGCACGAGAACCAGGAGCAGAGACCACAAAGGGCTCAAGCGTTTCTTCTTGGGTTTGGTGGAAGCTTTTTCTGGCATTAACCTCTCTCTGGATCAAAATCCTCAGGCAAATCCGAATATCGAATATCGAAATCCTAAACAAATCCGAATTACCAAAATTCAAATGACCAAAACCGGAAAAGCTCGATATAGGGCCCATAGTTTTTGTTTTGAACATTGAGACATTGGTATTTTGAATTTGTTTCGTGCTTCGTGCTTCGGATTTCGAATTTTATGTGCTTTGTCTTCCAGTTCTAAGAAGGTCACAGGCCACCACCTTATTCAAGCCTTTCAACCAACTGCGGCAGCAAGACTCCGGCCTTCCCCTGAAGTGCAAGGTCCAGTTTGTGGGAATAGGGTGTGGGCTCAAGATTGATCTCCACCACCCGTGCACCCTGCTCCTTAGCAACAATGGCCAGAGAGGCAGCCGGTTGCACCAGAGCTGAAGTGCCTATCACCAGCATGATATCACAGGAGCGAATCGCAGCGACGGCTTTATCCAGAATGGTTGGGTCAAGTTGTTCGCCAAACCACACCACGTGGGGACGCAGAAGCCCTCCGCACTCTTCGCACGCCGGTAGCTCGGGTAGAGGAACTTCCTCATTGCGACTTACCAGGTGGCACCGAGTGCAACGAACCATCCAGATGTTGCCATGCAACTCGACCAGGTTTTTGCTGCCCGCCCGGCGGTGCAGGTCATCAATGTTTTGGGTAATAAGCGAGAACTGAGGAATCTTCTCCTCCAGACGTATCAGGGCTTTGTGGGCAGGGTTTGGCTGCAGGGGAGCAAGCAGCTCCCGTCGCCAATTATAGAAGTTCCACACCAACTTCGGGTCACGGGCAAAGGCTTGAGGAGTAGCCAGATCGGTGGCCTTGAAACCCTGCCAGAGTCCGTCCTTGCCTCTAAAAGTGGGCACTCCGCTCTCGGCGGAGATGCCGGCACCGGTAAGTGCAGCGACTCGCTTACTTTCAGTCAGCCAGAGTCCGGCTTGTTGAAGATCCGCTGCAATAGCGGCCATCAAATGCCTCCTTCAGTTACGCGTTTGCTTATAAGTTGGTAGATGTTTAGACCTGCCGCTTCAAAGCCCTTGAGACCGTAGACCATATTGGCCTCTATCACCAGATATCTGTCTTCGCAGATGCAAATATCAAGCCCCACTTCGTCAAACTTACAGAGGCGGGCCACCCGTTCAGCAAAGCGCAGGGTATCATCAGGGATATCCTCCAATGATATCCTCCCCCCGAGTGAGACATTGCTGCGAAATTCCCCAGGCCGGGCAATACGCCAGTACGCGTGCACCACTTTTGCCCCCACTAAGACGACGCGCAGGTCGCGGTCAATGGCAAGGTATTCCTGAATATAGGCCGGCGCGTATTTTTGCAGGTAAACCTGCAGATCTTCACGGCTGCGAATGAGGAAAACTCCTCTGCCCTTTGAGGAACCCCGGGGGATCTTGGCGATAAAAGGAAAGGAGAAATCCGCAAGGATCTGTGGCGCCCTGGGGTTGTCCCTGTAGATCCGGGTGCGAGGGTGAGGGATGCCAAGCAGAGTAAAGAGCTCAGTTTGTTTGATCTTGTCTCCCATGTAACGGTAGTAATTCGCTGGGAAAACCCTCTTGCCCAGCGCGAGGAAAATGTCTTCATAGAGGGTACTTGGGTAATAAATGGTGTCGGCGTTTCGCAGCAGGTCAAGTTCAATCTCGCTGTAATCCTCGAAGTTGGGACGCAACCCCAGGGTCTGTACGAGAGGACTGTGTCGGAGGCGTCTGCCAAGAGCTACCCTTTTTCCTTTCATCAGATCCTCGTCCAAGGAAGTCGTCTCCACCAATAAATCCGAATATCGAATATCGAAATCCGAAACAAATCCGAATTATCAAAATTCAAATGACCAAAACAGTAAAAGCTCAATATAAGTCCCATGGTTTTTGTTTTGAACATTGAGACATTGGAATTTTGAATTTGTTTCGTGCTTCGTGCTTCGGATTTCGAGTTTATCTCCCTATCTATAAGTGTGAGCGGCTGCTTTATTGTAAAGCTAACGAATAGGATCTTAGCCTTTTAAAATTTGTTCCAGTGGTTGATAACTGTAGCCCAGGTCTCGTGCTACGGTCTCATGGGTAACATGACTGCGATAAATGTTAATACCTTTTGCAAGGGCAGGGTCGGAGGCAACAGCTGTCTCAAGGCCCTGGTTGGCTATCTTGAGAGCATAACTGACGGTAACGTTGGTCAGGGCAAAGGTGGCGGTTCTTGGCACAGCCCCGGGCATATTGGCCACACAGTAGTGAATGACGTTATCAACTGTGAACACGGGCTGATCATGGGTGGTTGGCTGGCACGTTTCGCAGCACCCTCCCTGGTCCACAGCAACGTCCACAATCACTGTGCCAGGCTTCATTTGGGCAATCATTTCACCGCTGACAAGGCTTGGGGCTCTTCCGCCCGGGACCAGAACTGCGCCGATAACCAGGTGAGATTCACGCACAGAACGCTCGATGGTATCGGGGTTGGAGATGAGTGTGGTGATGGCCGAGCCGAATATGTCATCAAGGGCCATGAGACGAGCCTGGTCGATATCAATAATGGTGACCATGGCCCCCATTCCCACTGCTATCTTGGCTGCATTGATCCCAACCACACCACCTCCCAGAATAGTCACCTTGCCTCGGTAGACACCGGGGACGCCTCCCAGGAGCACGCCGCGACCACCCTGAGTTTTTTCCAGATAATGGGCACCCACTTGGACCGCCATCCTGCCGGCAATCTCGCTCATTGGTGTGAGCAGCGGCAAGGAACCGTCGGGCAACTGTATGGTCTCATAGGCAATTCCAATGATTTCCTTTTCCAGGAGGACGGCTGTCAGTTCAGGCGCAGGAGCTAGATGTAAATAGGTATAGACCATCAGGCCTGGTCTCAGGAGGTCATACTCCGGAGGCAAGGGCTCCTTTACTTTCATCACCAACTCGGCCTCCCCATAGACCTCAGCAGCTGAGGATGCCAGATGGGCACCGGCAGCCTTAAACTCCCGATCACTGATGCCTGCGCCTTCACCTGCGCCTTTTTCAATCAGCACCCGGTGGCCCGAGGCTGCTAAGAGCCGCACGCCAGCCGGAACGATTCCCACACGGTATTCCTCGGTCTTTATCTCCTTAGGAACTCCGATGATCATTGGTGGCCTCCATAGAGTGAATTGATCCTTTGTTATTTGTGGGAGCGGCTTTCTAGCCGCGATCCGCTACCCTTCGAGTCGTCACTCTCAGTTGTCATTGGGTCACTTGGGCTGGCGCCCGCCATTGAGTCACCAGGTCGTTGCAATAGGGGATCACCAATAAAAGCGAAGCTATGATCCAGTGATCAAATGGACCAAGCGACATAGTGACTTAATGACCTAGTGACCTAATGACTAACGATCCTTTGGTTTCAGAATGACCTTATTAGACAGATGATCCGGGTAATAGGACAGCTTGGATTGGCGCAGTCCGGATTCACCCAGATCCTGTTCACGATTTGTGTAGGTGAAATCGCTCCAGGCGTTTTGGCAGAATTCCTGATTTATCACCGCGTAGCTACCTGAGAATTCAGGATCGGCCTTCTCGAGGTGAATCAAAGCAGTATCAGGGTTAAGAGGTTCTCCCAAACTGAAGGCCACCACCTTCTCGTCCACCACAATAGCGGCTCCCTGGCAATCCAGTTGGTGGTAGTGAAGTAAGGCTTCGCGGATGGCCTGTTCTTCATTGAGAAGTGCCGGATTTTCCACACAGCTCTTGAGTCTACACCACTGCTCTTCCAACTCCAGACAGGCCTCTATCCAGTCATCCTTGAGAGTTTGATAGCGGTAGGAATATCTCTTTCGAAATTGCTTGAGATGATTGCGTTTGCGGTGGTACTTCCGGCCGCTCAGGTTGATAAGGGATTCGGTAAGGTAGACATAATCGCTATTGGCTCGATCCTCCAAAACTTCAAGGGAGAGCGCGCTAGCGTAGCGCTGGGCCAGAACCTCGGGCACCCGGTGGATTTCTGGCGTATCCGTATGGTTTTCCAGAAAACTCAATAATTGCCCAAAAGCCGAGGATAGGTCATGCGCTCCAAATGGTGGCAAACCGAAAGGGGGGGCTTCGGCTATATGCCCGATGATCAATAGCGCGTCATTGGCAAGGCACCACTGAAAATTGTAATGGTAACGCCACATGAAAAGATTGGTGAAGGTTAGTTCGGAAGTGAGCGGTGGGCTCTGGTGAAAAAAAGCAGTAATCTGGTCCCGGTCTTCTAAGCTCAACGGCTTAAAGTCAGGGTAATGTGGCGTGGCCTGCATGCAGTTCCGGATCGTGTCATCTGTTGAGAGATTAGGGTCAAGGGCATTGAGGAATGAGCAATTGCTGAGGACCTTAATCCCTGAATTCCTTAATCTCTGCTGTTTCCATATTCGAAGTTGAAAATGCTACAGCGAGCGCATTCCCCGCAGCGACTCGACTTGAGCTCGTCGACAAGTCTTGTTGGAGCGGAGCGGAAATCCCGTCGCCGGGGCTGCGGGGTTAGCGAGCGGACTACAATAAAATGGAATCACTTACTTACATTTCGAAGATTCCCTGCAGCTTGCTGCAGGGAGCTTCAAAAGTTCAGCTTCAGGTAGTGGCAGCAAACGAGCAGTGGGCCATCGTGACGATCGTTAGGAATACTCCCACCGGAGGCAAGAAGATGGCCACTGTGACTATGTCATATCAGATGTGGGAGAGTCAACGAAATAACATTTTACTTGACAAGGGCACCACTACATGAATTATATATAGGGTTCAAGAATTCCTGTAGAATTTTTCAACCAATCAACAGGGGGATAAATCCATGCTGAAAAGCCCTTGCTTAGCTTGTGAGATGGTCGGCCAGGACAAGAACAAGTGCTTGCAAAACTGTGATAAGCTCAAGGAGTATCAAGAGTTCATCCTCCAACTGGGGATCTACGCCAAGGTGTAAATTTACTTTAGCAACTGAAGAAAAAAAGGCGGCTTCAGGGCCGCCTCTTTTTGTTTAGTCTATATG
>PPDG01000246.1 GCA_002899795.1 Desulfobacteraceae bacterium
CGAACATCGAACGTCCAACATCGAATCTTGAATAAGAAGAAAGATGAAGAAACAGAAGAATCAATTAGTTCTCACCCGAAAACTCCACTCTCGCCTGTCATTCTGAGGAGCGGAGCGACGAAGAATCTCGTAGTTCCTGGGTCGCCAGAGATTCTTCGCTTCACTCAGAATGACAATGTAGCGTTTCCGGATGGGAATTAATTAAGATTTTCGTTACGAGTATCAAAACGGCTGAAAAGAAAAAGAAATAGCCGTTGAATGTTCGGTATTCGATGTTTGTATTTCATTCGACGTTGGACGTTCAACTGAAAAGAGTAACTGGAGAAAGCTATGTCTGTGATGCCATTTCTTAGATGCCATCATTTGGCCGCATCCGATCGAAGCAGAGCCCAACGCCTGGCATTCGTCCTTGTTGTCCTTTTCACCCTGGCTCTGCTGGTCAGCGGCTGCATGGTGGGACCGGATTTCGTCAAGCCTGACGCAGAGGTGGAGCCTGGATGGATCGAGAAGGAAGACTCGAGAATCAAGAGTGAGCCGGGGGATCTGAGCGACTGGTGGACGGTTTTCAATGACCCTGCACTCGATAACCTCATCGAGACTGCCTATCACCAAAACCTGGACCTGCAAATCGCCGGGCTTCGCATCCTGGAAGCCCGAGCCCAATTAGGAGTTGCTGTGGGTCTCCAGTACCCGCAAACGCAAGAGGTGAAAGGTGGCGCCAGCGCTAACCAGTTAAGCGAAAACACAGCGAATGAAGCACGGTCGGACAGGTTTTTCTATGATTATCAGATTGGCTTTGACGCTGCCTGGGAGCTGGACTTTTGGGGTCGGTTCCGCCGCGGGGTGGAGTCCGCCAGTGCAAGCCTGTATGCCAACATGGCAAACTATGACGACATCTTAGTTTCTTTGACCGCGGAGGTGGCCCGTACCTACGTGGTGATTCGTACCTATGAAAAACGGCTGGAGGTTGCCCGGGAAAATGTCAGGCTCCAGAAGGAGTCCCTACGGCTTGCCGAGTTGCGTTTCAAGGAGGGCGTGGCGACCAAACTCGATGTTACCCAGGCCAGGGCCCTGCTCAAACAAACAGAGGCGTTAATCCCGCGGCTTGAAAACAGCCTGCGCCAGGCCAAGAATGGACTCGCCATCCTTCTCGGTATCCTCCCGGCTGAGGTCCAGGGCATGCTCGGTGGGCCAAGGTCCATTCCCATCGCTCCTGCACAAGTGGCGGTGGGAATTCCAGCAGAGTTGCTGCGAAGACGTCCGGACATTCGACTGGCAGAATTTCAAGCGGCGGCTCAGAGTGCCCGAATTGGGGTTGCCAAGTCGGATCTGTACCCCCGTTTTTCCCTGGTGGGTTCCATCGGTTTGCAGTCCAGCGATAAAGGTGGTGTCCTCGCTAACAATGCCAACTTCAGCGATCTTTTTTCGAGTGACAGCATCACCTATTTCGTCGGCCCCACGCTCCAGTGGCCCATTTTGAACTACGGCCGGCTCAAGAACAACGTCCGCGTGCAGGATGCCCGCTTCCAGCAACTCGTGGTCAACTACCAGAACACGGTTCTCCAGGCTGCTCAAGAGGTTGAAGACGCCATGGTGGGCTTTCTGAGAACGCAGGAAGAGACGAAACTTTTATCTGAAAGCGTAGAAAATTACAGGCTTTCGGTGGATATTTCTCTGATCCAGTACCGTGAAGGGGAGGTGAGCTATCAGCGCGTGGTGGACACCCAAAGATTTTTGACCCAACAGGAAGACAACCTGGCATCGACCACCGGGTCTATTGCCATCAACCTGATTGCCATGTACAAGGCGCTGGGCGGCGGTTGGGAACTGCGTCTGGGCAAGAACTTCATCCCGGCGAAAACAATGGAGGAGATGCGGCAGCGGACCGATTGGGGCAATCTGCTGCCGCCTGAGGACTTACCGAAAGATACCGAAAAGGAACCACACACCGGCCAAGCGATACCGGTGTTCCATAAGCCGGATTTTTAGTAAGTTACCAGGTTTCAGGGATCGGGTTTCAGGTTACAGAAGCGAAAGACGCCAAAGCTTAAATCTGAACACTGAAACCTTTCAAACCTACTCTTTGCCCGGAGGGTCGCAGCATGAGTACATCTAATCAGTCTTCGAACGACAAGTTGTATGTGAGGAGAGCGCTCGAGGCAAGCATCCATATAGGCCTTGTCGGTCTCGTCTTATTTTGGTGTTTCAAGATCGGTCAGCCCTTCATTCAGATTATCGTCTGGGGCATCATCATTGCCGTTGCAATCCACCCCATCTACTCCCGGCTGAAGTCCGCCCTGGGTGGACGTGCTCGCCTAGCGGCAACCCTGATAACACTCCTTGCCTTGATCCTCCTGCTCGTTCCGACTATTATGCTTTCCGATTCCCTCATCGACACTGCACGGGAGTTTTCGGCACAACTCGACGACGGGACGCTAAGAGTGCCTCCACCATCGGAGAGCGTCAGATCCTGGCCGGTCATCGGAGCACCTTTATACAAGCTCTGGAGCCTTGGCTCAACAGATCTCGGAGCCGTGCTGAGCAAGATGGCGCCGCAGCTCAAAAAGTATGGTATTTCGCTGTTGTCCACTGCTGCTGATGCCGGGGTCGGGATTCTGATGTTCGTGGTTTCGATCATTATCGCCGGTGTTCTGCTTGCAAATGCCGACGGTGCTAATCAGGCTGCCCGGGCATTATTTATGCGGCTTGCAGGTGAAAGGGGAGCGAAGCTCGTCGAACTCGCGGGGGCAACTGTGCGAAGTGTTGCCCAGGGCATTCTTGGCGTCGCAATAATCCAGGCAGTCCTGGGAGGGCTTGGTTGTCTCGTGGTCGGAGTTCCTGGGGCGGGGCTTTGGGCCCTGCTGGTGCTGATTCTTGCTGTGGTTCAGCTTCCCACTATCTTGGTCCTGGGCCCGATCATCGTCTACGTGTTCTCCACCAGCAGTACGATTACCGCAACTTTGTTCGCGATCTGGAGTGTCCTCGTCGGTATAAGTGACGCCTTTCTTAAACCCCTCTTGATGGGTCGTGGAGTCGACGTTCCCATGCTTGTCATCTTCATTGGAGCAATAGGCGGCTTCATCGCATCGGGCATCATCGGCCTCTTCGTTGGCGCGATCATTTTCACGGCCGGCTACAAGCTTTTCTTAGCATGGCTCAACGAGGGTACACAGCCGGAACCAGAGCCAAGCAAATCTGAGTAGCGACCATCCGGCGTGGCAAGCAGGTGTCAGGTGTCAGTTTTTAGGGGGCTAATCTGTACGGTTGCAAGAAGTTTAGAACGGAGCAAAGAACATGGCGGTAATGGCTCAACATGACAAAGAAAAACCCGGCTTGCTTGCGCGTTACCTGCCAATTCTTCACTGGTTGCCCCACTACAATAAAGCGTGGCTGACGGGTGACATCGTCGCCGGCCTCTCGGTGTGGGCCTTGATGGTACCCCAGTCCCTGGGTTACGCTGCCATAAGCGGTGTGCCGGTGCAGTATGGTCTCTATGCTGCCGCCATCGCCCTGATTGTTTACGCCATCTTTGGCAGCTCTCGCCACGTGGTCACCGGGCCCACTTCGACCATCGCCGCCGTCACCGGCGCGGCCGTCCTCCTAGTGGCTAAGGCCGGCTCCAGTCAGGCTGTCGCCTTGGTGGCGGTCATTACCATACTGGCCGGCATTCTGTATATCATCCTATCTGTGCTGAAGATGGGCTGGGTCTCAAACTTCCTGGCCGAGAGCGTGCTGGTTGGCTTCATCTTTGGCATCGGCATTGACGTGGCTATCGGTCAGCTCAAGCATGTTACCGGGACACATGTCACCGGGGAAAGCGTCTGGCAAAAGCTGGCCAGTTGGGTTACGAGCCTGCCCCATACCCATACGACCACCCTAGTGGTTGGTGTTGCCGCCCTGGTGCTCCTGTTCGCCCTCAAGATCTACGCTCCCAAGGTGCCGTGCGCACTCGTGGCTCTGGTGTTGGGCATCGGGGCCTCGGCGATCTTTGATCTATCCGCTCAGGGTGTGGCCGTGGTGGGTAAGGTGCCCCGGGGACTGCCGATCCCGACCCTACCTGACATCAGCCTCATCACCAAGAACTTCGGCCTGATTCTCTCCGGTGCGATTGGGGTGCTGTTGGTCGGATTTTCGGAGTCCCTGGCCGCAGCTCGCCAGTACGCCTCCAAACACCATTACGACATCGACATCAACCAGGAGATGTTGGCCCAGGGCATGGCCAACGTAACCTCGGGTCTTTTTCAGGGTATCAACGTTTGCGGCAGCCTTTCCAAGAGTTCCGTCAACGATGGCTCTGGTGCCAAATCGGAGATGGCCTCGTTGGCCCAGGGGGTTTTTGTAATTTTGACTCTGCTCATCCTGGCCCCGCTCTTTGCTGACCTGCCTGAAGCCGTGCTGGGGGCCATCGTCATTGAGGCGGTAATCTTTGGACTGATGGATGTTAAAGCGATGAAACGGATCTACCGCCTTAATCGAACCGAGTTCTGGGTTGGGTCATTAGCCTTACTGGGCGTGCTCACCTTCGGCACGCTGCAGGGTGTGCTCATGGGCCTCCTCCTGTCCCTGCTAGTGCTCATCGCCAGGTCGTCTGAACCCAATATCCCAGTGCTTGGCAGATGGCCCGGTACAGAGGTTTTTCATAGCCTTGACGCAAACCCTGATAGCGAAATCTTTCCGGGGTTGGTCATCATTCGCTTCGACGGTGCCCTGTACTTCGCCACCGCCAATGCTTTGCGCGATAGGGTCAGGGAGGTGGCAACTGACGTCGATCCACCGGTTAGGGAGCTCCTGATCGACATGGAGGGCGTAAACTATATCGATCTTGAAGGCTCAGATATGTTGGCCGAGATCACCAAGGATATGCGAACCGTCGGGGTAGAGATCCATCTGGCCCGGGTGAAACATGCAGTCATGGAAATGTTAGAGAAGGATGGGGTCGACAAGATCATCGGCCACGATCATATTCACGACAAGGTTGTAGATGCCGTCCACTTGTTTACCCAAAAGGAGAAGCCTGTTGTGGAAAATGGTCAGGCGAATCAATAAAGTTCTCAGGTTACAGGTGTCAGGAGTCGGGTGTCAGGAAAAAGAAACATAGA
>PPDG01000633.1 GCA_002899795.1 Desulfobacteraceae bacterium
GTCCACCACATTGCCGATGACCTGAACGATTTTTCCGATATTCATGGGTTGCAAATCCTCCTCAAAGGGTACTTGAAGAATCTTTATTTCTTCAAGGCTTCCACACCGCCGACAATATCCATGAGTTCCGCGGTGATGGCGGCCTGCCTGGCCTTATTGTAAACAAGGGTGAGATCCCGCACCATTTCCTTGCAGTTATTGACCGCGTTGTCCATGGCGGCCATGCGGGCGGCATGTTCACTGACCGCAGTTTGGAAAAAAGCCTCCAAAAGTTGTAGATTAATGTAATTAGGCAGCAGATCGTTGAGAACTCCTTCCCTTGAAGGCTCAAAGATATATTCCAACAGCTCCTGCTCTTGCCCTTCCTCCTCCATTGTTTCAGGGGCTATGGGCAGCAGCTTTTTGATCACCGGCCTCTGGGTGACTATGTTGATAAACTCAGCATAGCAAACATAGACCTCATCCACCTCGTGGCTCAGGAACAGATCAATCACCTCCTGGCCGAGAGCGCTGGCATCAGCATAGTTGGGCTTATTCAGCATGCCCTCATGGAAAACTCGCAGAGGTCGCTTCCGCCGCCTGAAATAGTCTCTCCCCTTGCGACCGAGTTGGGTGAGGGATAACTCCAAGCCCTCCTGCTCTTTTCCTTGGATGAACTTATCAGCCGCAGCGATCAAGTTGGTATTGAAGGCGCCACAAAGGCCGCGATCAGCGGTTAGGGAAATCAGCTCCACCTTGACCACTTCTTCGTGGGCCATGAGCAGAGGAAAGCCCTCGGGTTCGACGCCAGCCGCCACCCGGTTCATTATTTCGGTAAGCTGAGTGGCATAGGGGACGAACTGGTCCAGCTGTTGTTGGGTAGTACGAAGCTTGGAAGCTGCCACCATATTCATGGCCCGAGTGATCTGCTGGGTCTTTTTGACCGCATCGATCTTTCTTTTGATGTCACGTAGTGTTGCCATAGGTCGCTTCTCTCACTCGCTTTTTCTGCATCCCGACCTTAAAGGGTAGCCTGGAAGATCTCATCGAACTCAGTAAGAGCCTTCTTCATCTTCTCGTCCAGCTCGTCACCGATCTCATTCTTGTCTGTGAGTTCATCAAAGATGTAGGAATGCTTCTGCTCGACGAACTCCAGCATTTGCTGCTCGTATGCCCCCGCCTTCTCCACTGGATACTTGTCCAGAAAACCGCGAGTCCCGGCGTAGAGGGCCGTCACCTGCCTCGCCATGGACATGGGCTCATACTGGGGCTGCTTCAACAACTCAACCAGACGCACACCTCGATTGAGCTGATCCTGGGTGGATTTGTCCAGGTCGCTGCCGAATTGGGCAAAGGCTTCCAGTTCACGATACTGGGCCAGGTCCAGACGCAAAGTACCGGCAACCTGTTTCATCGCTTTCACTTGGGCGGCGCCGCCCACGCGGGACACGGACAGACCCACGTTGATGGCCGGGCGCACACCGGCGAAGAACAGAGCTGGTTCCAGATAAATCTGCCCGTCGGTAATGGAAATAACATTGGTGGGGATATAAGCGGAGACGTCACCGGCCTGGGTCTCGATGATGGGCAAGGCCGTCAAGGAGCCGCCACCTTTCACGAACTGGGGATCCAGCTCGGGGGCTTTGTCCGATAGCTTTGCCGCCCGTTCCAAGAGACGGGAGTGGTTATAGAAGATGTCACCCGGAAAAGCTTCGCGGGCCGGCGGCCGGCGGAGCAGCAGGGAAATCTGCCGGTAGGCAACCGCCTGTTTGGAAAGGTCGTCATAGATGATCAGCGCGTGCCGGCCGCGGTCCCGGTAGTACTCTCCCATGGCACAGCCAGCGAAAGGAGCAAGGTATTGCAGTGAGGCTGGATCACTAGCACAGGCAGCAACCACGATGGTGTAGTCCATGGCGCCATGCTTTCTGAGAGTCTCCACCACCTGGGCCACCGAGGATTTTTTCTGGCCAACGGCAACATAGATGCAGACCACATCCTGGCCCTTCTGATTGATGATGGCATCCACCCCGATGGCGGTCTTGCCGATCTGGCGGTCGCCGATGATCAGCTCACGCTGACCCCGGCCCACCGGGGTCATGGCATCGATGGCCTTGAGCCCCGTATACATGGGCTCGTCCACCGGCTGGCGTTCAATAACGCCGGGGGCGATCCGCTCGATTCGGGCAAACTCGGTGGTCTCGATGGGACCCTTGCCGTCCAGAGCCTGCCCCACTCCGTCCACCACCCGACCCATAACCGCATCTCCCACCGGTACCTCGGCGATGCGACCGGTGCGTTTTACGACAGCACCTTCCTTTATGTGGATATCCTCGCCCATGATGGCGCAACCCACATTGTCTTCTTCCAGGTTGAGGGCGAGGCCATAGATCGTGCCATGCTCCGTGGGAAACTCCAGCAACTCCATGAGCATGCACTTCTCCACCCCGTAGACACGGGCAATACCGTCACCAACAGTGAGAACGGTGCCAGTCTCGCTCAGTTCAACCTTTTTGTCATAGTCCTTGATCTGTTCCCTGATAATCTGACTGATTTCTTCGGCCCTGATTTCCATCGGCTCGTCTCACCTCTTTATTAAAGTTTCTTTGATGTTAGTCAGTTGACTCCTGACACTACCATCCAAAACCAAATCGCCAACCCGAGCTACTACTCCACCAATGAGCTCGGGATCAACCTCTACCTCAATCATGATGCTGCTACCGGTGGTCTTTTCCAGGGAGGCTTTGATAGATTCCACTGCCTTCTCCGAAAGAGGTGTGGCGCTCGTCACCTTGGCCCTGCTGATATTGACCATCTCGTCTAGAAGTTTTTGATAGAAGCTGCGAACCTCCGGAATGATGGGTAACCGCTTCTTCTCGAGCATCAAATCGATCAAGCTCTTAAATACCGGCGACATTCCCATCTTCTCAACCACCGCGCCGCAGATAACTTGGCGGTTTTCTTTGGCGTAAAGTGGATTGGAAGCAGCATCGGCAAATTCCGGCGTCTCTTCCCAAAGGGTCACGAATTGATCCAGCTCTTCTCCGTACTTCTTGTGGTTACCGTCTTCGCGACCTAGGGTCAGCAACGCTTTCGCATACCTTTTGGCTAAAATCTGATTGGTCACTTGGCCTCCACCACCTTTGTCATGAAGTCATCAACCAGCTTTTGCTGATCCTCTTCGCCAATTTTTTCCTTGAGCAGAGCCTCAGCAGCTGTCACGGAAAGCTCCGCGATCTCCTGCTGTAGCCCCTCTTTGGCGATCTTGATCTCCTGCTCTATGGCAATATCAGTCTGTTGGCGAATCTCCGCCGCAGCCTTCTCGGCGTTGGCGATAATTCTCGTTTTTTCCCTCTCGCCCTGCTCGACGTACTCCTGCAGAATGCGATCGGTTTCTTTATCCAGCTGGCTTAACTTCTGTTTGTACTCCTCGTAGGTTTTCTCCGCCTCTTTCTTCTTGACTTCCAGTTCATTGAGAGTGTTGGCAATGGATTCGGTGCGCTTGGTAAAAAACGCTTTAACGTTGAGTTTCTTAAAAACAAAGATGAGAACACCCGCCAGGATGGCAAAATTCAGAACCCGCTGCCAGAAATCCGGCCACATGGAATGGCCACCTTCAGATGAGGCCCAAACCACTCCGGCTGTCATGAGTATGACAGAACTGCACCAGCCAATTGTGGCCAGAAGTCTGCGAGTCCTGTTACGCTTAGGCCAACTCATTGAATGCTCCTCTCCAGGATTTTCTCGGTTACTGCCACAGAAAAAATCTGAACCTGCTTTTGCAGCTCGGTCCGAGCGTCCTGGATGTCCGACGCTACTTTCTTTCGGGCCTCTTCGATCTTAGCCTGAACCTCCTGAGTGGTAGTTGCAATGAGCTCTACCTCCGCCTGTTCGCCCTCATCCTTCATACTCTGTACCCTACCCACCCCTTCTTGCCTGGCCTGCAGGATTTTTACTTCGAACTCTTCCATTGATGACTGGGCTTCTCCAGTTAACGAGGCAATGTCCGAGTTGAAGGTTTCTACTATTTGATTGCGCTCTTTGATGATCTTGCGGATGGGGCGAAAAAGAATAAAATTGAGGACAAAGAGGAGGATCAAAACATTGATCATTTGAATGATGAGAGTAATGTCTGGATTGATCATAGTCTCGCTCTCCGAAATGCTTCGCGCACCTTACACTCGGGGCGGATTTGTCTTTGTTAAAATCTTAACAATCTAATTGCTTTGAGAAGATCGTATCGGGCTCGACCGCTGCCAATTTCTTAAGGAGCGCAGCACCCTTCCCGTTCCCCAAAACCACCGAAATTGTTATAAGAAAACTTTGGTCGTAAAGAGTGATTCGGGTGCGAAATGTGGTGTGGCAAACATTCTATGTCTGTACGGAAAATCTTATTAGCACACAAAATTTTACATTGCAAGGAAAAAGTAAAAAAAATCACAATATCCCAAAAAGAGACAGAACAGCTGTTCACTCACTTCTGGAAAACGAACTTACGCATGGCCACATTGAGTAAAATGCCAACGCTCGCCATGGTCACCACCGCTGACGATCCGCCGTAACTAACCAGTGGAAGTGGAATGCCCACCACTGGCAACATGCCCAACACCATGGCGATGTTCACGGCCACGTGCCAGAAGACAGTGGCGGTAATGCCAAAGCCCAGCAGAGCACCGAATTGATCCCGGGAGCGACGCGCCACACTCAGTCCCCTAAGAAAAAAACAGAGGAAAAGAGCCAAGAGCAGCATACCGCCCACGAAACCCCACTCTTCAGCCAAAACGGTGAAGATGAAATCAGTGTGGTGCTCAGGAATGAAGCGGAGCTGGCCCTGGGTTCCTTTGAGAAATCCTTTTCCCCAGAACTGTCCCGAACCAACAGCTATCTTCGCTTGAATTATGTGGTACCCGGCCCCGAGAGGATCTCTGCTGGGATCGAGTAGGGTTAAAATTCGCTGCCGTTGATACCCTTTCATCAGGTACCAGAAAAGGGGAAGAGCACTCAAAGAAAAGCCTGCAAAGACAAGGAGAGAAGAAGGCTTTACTCCTACAAACAGAATCA
>PPDG01000443.1 GCA_002899795.1 Desulfobacteraceae bacterium
AAGTACTTTCTCTGCACCCCGAGTTTATCGAAGGCGGCTATATAAAAGAAAACGCCGAGATCTTGCAAATCGACCCGGAGGATTATGAGTTGACCGTCACCTTGGCTGAAGCCAAGGTGAAAGACGCAGAAAGCGGTCTTGAGCTAGCCGAAGAAGAGGCCAATGCAGCCAAGGAAGAATGGCGGCTGCTCTATAAAGATGATGCCGATACAAACGGTAAACCGCCGCCACTCGCAGCCAAGGAACCACAGCTGGCTGCGGCGCAAGCGAGATTGAAGGCGGAGCAGGCGGAACTCAAAAAGGCGGAACTGGACCTCAAACGGACCTCCGTCCGAGCACCCTTCAATGGTATTGTTCGCACCAAGAGCGTAGAGGTTGGATCCCTGGTCACCCCGCAGGACGCTTTGGCTGAACTGCTGGGCGTGGATGAGTATTGGATACAGGTTTCAGTGCCGGTGGACTATCTGAGATGGATCTCCGTCCCCAAGCGGAGAGGGAAGAAGGGGTCGGAGGTGCGGGTGGTGCATCAAAGCGGTTACGAGCGGAGCGGCGAAGTCATCGAGCTTCTGGGGGACTTGGAGAGCGAGGGGCGCATGGCCCGTATCCTGGTCGCGGTCAAGGACCCGTTAGGATTGCAAAACTCTGGGCAAACGACTCGCCCTTTGCTCATCGGGGAATACGTTCGCGTTGAGGTCGAAGGGTCGCAGTTGACCCAAGTGTTTCGCATCCCGCGCATCGCTCTCAGGGAAGACAATACCGTCTGGCTCGTGGGAGAGGGCTCAACCCTGAATATTCGCCCGGTAACAACCATCTGGCGGGATACGCAAACGGTGTTTCTCGACCAGGGGTTGAACCCCGGAGATCAAGTAATCGTCTCGGATTTGGCCGCTCCGGTGGAGGGCATGAAGGTTCAAGTTGAAAGCGCAGATAAGGTGGAACCCGCCCGATCAGCCAAGACGGGGAGTGGCTGAGTCTCCCGGTTATTGTCTTTAGAGCTTCCAAGAGTATCTCTACTGTTCTAGGAACGGGGGATTGGCAGCGGCTTTTAACGTGGGGCAACTGCGGTTCTGGTGATAGATTGAGATCATGAAAGCAGCGGAAAGAGAAAAACGCTCAAGCGGTGCCATCGGTTGGATGGCCGGACACTCGGTCACTGCCAATTTGTTGATGCTGGTACTCTTAGTGGGGGGTATTATCTTCAGCCTGAAGATAAAGAAGGAGGTTTTTCCTGACTTCGAGCTGGATAGGGTGAACATTACCGTTCCCTATCCCGGCGCCAGCCCCGAAGAGATAGAAAGGGGGATTCTGCTTGCCATAGAAGAGGCCATCGTCGACCTGGAAGGGATCAAGAAAGTGATGAGCACGGCCGACGAAGGCGTCGCTCGGGTAACGGCAGAAATCCATGAGGGCGAAGATATCCAGGCCATCGGGCAGGACATTAAGAATGAGGTGGACCGGATCACCTCGTTTCCCGAAGAGGCGGAAGAGCCCCAGGTTGTGATCGCCAAACGCAAACGATTCGTGGTTTCTCTGGCCCTTTACGGCAATGAAAGCGAGCGGGTGCTCCGGGAGCTGGCTGAAGTGGTGCGGGATCGCCTCCTGCAGGATCCGGCAATCACTCAAGTGGAACTGGTCGGCGTCCGCCCCCTCGAGATCAGCATCGAGATCCCCCAGAACAACCTGCGCAGTTACAACTTGACCCTGGGCGAGGTGGCGCAGAGGATCAGGCAGGCATCGGTGGAGCTTCCAGGAGGTGCCATAAAGAGCGAAAGCGGCGATATTCTGGTACGCATCAAGGACCGGCGGGACTATGGCCGGGAGTTTGCTCACATACCGATTGTTACCACCCAGGATGGGACCCAAATCCTGCTGGAAGACATCGCCAACACTAGGGACGGATTCGCAGAAACCGACAATTTCGCTACCTACAACGGCAAGCAAGCGGTATTGATTGAAGTCTACCGGGTAGGAGATCAGACCCCTACCTCCGTTTCCCAGGCGGTGAGACAGCAACTGGCCATAATCAACAGCCAAGTTTTGCCCAAGGGCGTTGCTCTTGAGAGCCGCTATGATCGATCGGACATCTACCAACAGCGTATGGATTTGCTGCTTACGAACGGGTACCTGGGCCTGGGTCTGGTATTCATTCTTCTGGCCATTTTTCTCGAGGCCCGCCTCGCCTTCTGGGTGAGCCTGGGCATCCCCATATCGTTTCTTGGCTCAATGCTGATACTGGTGGTCTTGGGAGTGAGCATCAATTTGGTATCCATGTTTGCCTTTATCGTCACGCTGGGAATCGTGGTGGATGACGCCATCGTGGTGGGCGAAAACATCTATTACCATCATCAAGCGGGACTCCCCTGGTTTGAAGCGGCGGTCAGCGGTGCGCGGGAAATAGCAATGCCCGTCACCTTCAGCGTGCTGACCAATATGGTGGCTTTCATGCCCATTTTCTTTGTTCCCGGTTTTATGGGCAAAGTCTTCAAGCAGATACCCATTGTGGTGATCAGCGTCTTCGCCATATCTTTGATTGAAAGCTTGTTTATTCTCCCAGCACACCTCGGCCACCGCAAGGAGCGCACCCGTAGTGGGCTTTTTGCCTGGCTTCATAACAGTCAACAGCGATTCAGCCGTTTCTTCAGCCGCATGGTCCAAACCCGCTACGGCCCCTTTCTGGATCTGGCCCTTCACTATCGCTACGTGACCATTTCCATCGGGCTTGCCGTGCTCTTGGTCACCGGAGGGTACATCAAGAGCGGCAGAATGGGCTTTGAGCTCTTTCCCAAAGTGGAGTCCGACTACGCCAAGGTAACGGCGGTGCTTCCTTTCGGCACCGCCTTTCAAAAAACCGCAAAGGTCCAGGAGAAATTGGTATCGGTAGCCCAGAAGGTCGTGGCTCAAAACGGCGGCGACAGACTGTCTGAGGGCATCTTTGCGGTAATCACCGGCAATCAGGCGGAGGTGCGTTTGTATCTGACCCCGCCGGGAGAGCGCCCCATTTCCACCGCCCAGGTGACGGAACTCTGGCGCACAGAGGTGGGAATTATCCCCGGGCTCGAATCAATCAAATTTGAGTCCGACGCCGGGGGACCCGGCAGGGGGGCGGCCCTCTCTGTGGAGCTCAGTCATCGAGATGTCACCGTCCTCCAGCGAGCCAGTGCGGAACTGGCGGAGGCCCTGGCGTTCTATCCAGAGGCAGTGGACATCGATGACGGCTTTTCCCCGGGAAAGCATCAGCTCGATTTCCAGATTACCCCCGAAGGTCGAAGTCTGGGGCTCACCTCCCAGGAAGTCGCTCGTCAGGTCCGCCATGCCTACTACGGCGCCGAAGCCCTTCGCCAGCAACGGGGACGGAACGAGATCAAGGTGATGGTGCGCTTGCCTCGAGATGAGCGGACATCCGAGTATAACCTGGAAGAGATGATCCTGCGCACACCTGCAGGATCGGAGATTCCGTTGCGAGAGGCCGTAGACGTCAAGCGCGGCCGGGCCTACACCACCATCGATCGCCGGGACGGTCGCCGGATCGTAACGGTGACAGCCGATGTTCGGCCCAGGAGCAAAACCGGCTTGATCCTGGGGTCAGTGAAATCGGAAACTCTTCCCGATCTGCAGCAGAGATACCCCGGATTGACCTTCACTTTTGAAGGACGGCAGGCAGACCGGCGCGAAAGCACGCAAAGTCTGATGAGGGGCCTGATGATGGCGTTGATAGTCATTTACGCCATGCTGGCCGTGCCCTTCAACAGCTATATCCAGCCGCTCATCATCATGCTTTCTATTCCCTTCGGGATCGTCGGGGCGGTGATCGGTCACCTGCTCATGGGCTTCAGTCTGAGCGTCATGAGCCTGTTTGGCGTTGTCGCCCTGTCCGGGGTGGTGGTCAATGACTCCCTGGTGCTGATAGATTTTGCCAACCGCAAGCACAGAACTGGCCTGGGTAGACACCAGGCAGTTCGTGAGGCTGGCATCCACCGGTTTCGACCGATTCTGCTCACAAGCCTTACCACCTTTGGTGGGCTGGCGCCCATGATTTTCGAAACCTCCCGCCAGGCCAGATTTCTGATTCCCATGGCCGTCTCACTGGGATTCGGCATCATCTTCGCCACCCTGATTACCTTGTTGCTGGTTCCGACCCTTTATCTGATAGTAGAAGACATCAAAAGACTGTTTAGGGCAGACGAGCTGTCGGATCAACCGGTTGCCTGATGGTGTCTCGAGATTTTTCGCCTGGCATTTTCTAAATGCACCCAGATTCCAAAGACCATGCGGAGCTTCGGCTTCGCTTTTTCCATCTTCAATACCTAACGTGCTCACTAGTCTACCAAAAGGGGTAGGAGGGTTGGGCCAAGCTAAGATGTTTGATATTTCAACATCTTAGCTTGGCCCGACCCCATTACACCCATTACAGATGTCACACAGTGGGGGGCCCGTGTTTGGATTCATTCTTATTTCTGCCATCACATTGATGCACATTTACGTCTTCTGGCGCGCCGCCTCGGTGCCCGCTCTTAAACGGTACGTTCCCAGAAAGCTTCTCATCGGGGCAGGACTGGTTCTCTGGGCAGGCTTTGTTTTGGGCCGCGTCTACGGTCACCACGGCACAAGCCCCCTCGCTAAGACCCTGGAGTTGCTCGGCATGAACTGGATGGCCGTGCTATTCCTTCTCTTTGTCTCCCTTCTTGCGATGGACTTCGTCACTGGGTTCGGCTTTCTCGTGCCCAGGCTAGCGCCTTCGTTACGAGGCATAGCGTTGGTTGCCGGTGTGGTGCTTTCGGTGGTCGCACTTTTCCAGGGCCTGCGGCCGCCGGTGGTGCAAAACTATGAGGTGTATTTGTCCGGTCTTGCCGATGAAATGGATGGTACGGTGCTCGTAGCCATGTCCGACCTGCACCTTGGCTCCTTGCTCGGCGAGCGGTGGCTGGAAGCGCGCGTCGCCCAGGTGCAGGCGCAGAAGCCTGACCTCGTGGTTTTGCTCGGCGATCTCTTCGAAGGGCAC
>PPDG01000507.1 GCA_002899795.1 Desulfobacteraceae bacterium
AGTGGTGAGAAAATCTTAATTATTGATGATGATCCGGAAATCTGTGACGCGATGAGCGAAATCCTCTCCGATTATGACTACGAGGTATTTACTGCCTTGGATACTAAGACAGGCTACCAGCTTCTTTTGGAACAAAGGCCGGATCTTCTCATTCTAGACATTATGATGGCAACCATGCATGAGGGTCTGGACTTCGCGACCAAAATAAAGGAAAGGGAGGGAGTTTACGGAATGCCCGTACTTATTGTCTCCGCTCGCCCGCCCGTTGAGAAAGGCTATGGCCGGACCCTGGAAGAGGACCTCGACTGGATTCACGCAGACATTTTCATGGAAAAACCTATCGAGCCAGAAGAACTAATTCATAATGTGGAACTTCTCCTTAAGAAGTAAGCACTGACACAGAGTCATTTATGGGCTCGTCTTAACCCTTCGCTATAAGTAGTTTTTCACCCTCTAGATTAACCTCTCAGCACAGCGGATGAAAGAAGAATTGACTGAGGGGAAAGCTCAGGACGATGAAAATTCTGGTGATCGATGATGACGCGAGTACAAGGGACCTGTTGAAAGTGTCCCTGGAAAGCGACGGATATACTGTTTTTATGGCCGAGAACGGTCCCAAGGGACTGGAGATTTTTGCCAGGGAACTTCCGTCCGTGGTTCTAACCGATATCAAGATGCCCGGCATGGATGGCATCGAGGTCCTCAGGAGGGTGAAAGAACAGGGCCCCGATACGGAGGTCATTGTCATCACCGGTCACGGGGAGATGAATCTGGCGATTCAGGCTTTACAAAACGAGGCAACAGATTTCATCGTCAAGCCCATTAGTGAAAAAGCACTTGCCGCTGCCCTTTTGCGCTCAAGAGAAAGGTTTTGGAAGGATAAAAAACTTCGAGAATATATCGAGAACCTGGAAAAGTTGATCAAGGATACCACGGAAGAGTTGGAGAAACGCCACGAACTCGAGCACAATCTCATCCAAACCTCGATGGATGGGATCATCGCCAATGACCGGCGGGGTAACCTCATAATTTTTAATGAAGGCGCTGAACGGATTTCTGGATATACCCGTGAAGAGGCAGTTTCCAATATCCATGTGAGCCAACTGTATGCAGAAGGAGTGGCCAAAAAGATCAAGAAAATGATCTACGGCTCTGAATCCGGTGGCCCCGGTCGCTTAATCAACTACGAAGTGGAGGTGCTCACCAAGAATGGACAGCCGGTTCCCATTCTGCTCTCTGCCACTCTGCTTTACGAGGAGGGGCGTGAGGTGGCTACGGTGGGATACTTCAAGGACATGCGTGAGGTCAAAAGGCTGGAACGAGAGCTAATAAAGCGCTATGAGTTTGAGCACGATCTCATCCAGACCTCGATGGACGGGATCATCGCCAATGACCGGCAAGGAAAAATCATAATTTTCAATGAAGGCGCTCAAAGTATTTACGGCTATACCCCTGAGGAGGCGCTGTCCGGGATGAGTGTCACCCGGCTCTATCCGAAGGGTGAAGCCAGAAGGATCAAGAAACTGACCTATGGCTCCGAATACGGTGGCCCCGGCCGCTTGATCAACTACGAAGCGGAGGCACTCACCAAGAATGGCGAGCCCGTTCCCATTCTGCTCTCTGCCACTCTGCTTTACGAGGAGGGGCGTGAGGTGGCTATGGTGGGATACTTCAAGGATATGCAAAAGGTCAAACGGCTGGAAAAGGAACTCATCCAGAGGGAACGGTTGGCCGCCATGGGCCAGGCCACGGCAGGTATAGCCCACGGTGTGAAAAACATCCTTCACGCTATGAAGCTGGGTGCTTTCATGGTGGACAAAGGGTTTGAAAAAGAGAAACCTGATTTGCTCCGCAAAGGCTGGAACCTGGTGGGTAACAATATTAACCGCATTTCCCGTATGACTCTAGATATGTTGAGCTATGCGCGCAGCAGTCCACCAGCGCGCCAAAGCTGTTCGTTGAACGAAATTGTTGACCAGGTTTGTGAGTTAATGGTCGAGAAGGCCCGTGAGCGACAGATTGACCTAGTACTCGACCTGGATTCGACATTACCATCGGTGAGTGTGGATGTAGAGGACATACACTCCTGCCTAATGAACCTGGTGACCAATGCTATCGAGGCCTTTCCCGAGAGTGGCGAAGGTGGGCTGATTACTGTGTCTAGTCGAGATGCAGGAGAGGCGGGTGTAAGTCTGCATGTCAAAGATACTGGCAAAGGAATGCCCAAAGAACTCCAAGAACAAGTTTTTAAATATCTTTACAGCACGAAAGGGGCGCGGGGTACAGGTCTGGGCCTAGCTATCACCCAGAAAATCATTCACGAACACGGCGGCACGATCGAAGTTGAATCCGCTCCCAACGAGGGCTCCTGCTTTACAATTACCCTACCGAAGTAAAATCCCCAGCACCAAATCTCAGGGTTTCAGGTGTCATTCAGGTACCAGGTGTCAGGTTTCGGGTGTCAGTAAAGAAAAACAAAAAACTGGAACCTGTTGGAGCGAAGCGGAAATCCCGTCTGAAGCGAAGCGGCAGCGGGGAACACTGAAACTTCAATTCTGCCTCCTGCCCGCTGCCTTCTGCTTGCTGCCTACTTCTTTTTCTTCGGTATATCGAAGGTTCTCCCAATCACCCGCTTCGCAGTCTCCACCTGATCGTCCGGAATGACAAACATGGATGAGGTAATAGTGGTGGCGTTGCTAAAAATAGTAATGTCGGCCCGTTGGAGTGCTCCGAACAGGAGACTCGATGTGCCAGGACGTATGTCGAAGTGTGGTCCCAGAACGCGAATTACCGCTACGGGTTGCCTTAGTTCCAGAGCCTGAGTTTGCATTCTGATTTCTAGTTCTTTTAACTCAGGCTCTAGGCGAGTAAAGGCCTCGCTGTCAATACAAACGATCAAGTCACGGTTGTAATCGCCGGCGCAGCCTTCGATAAGAAATCTGACAGGAACGCCATGGCGCTCCAAAAGATCAAAAAGGGGTCTAGTGGCGCCGGGGCGAGTAGGAATACGCAAAAAGCTAAGTTGGGTTAGTCCGCGTTGGATCTTGAGGGGATAAATTTCTAAAGTTTCAGCAGACCCCACATTTCATTCCTTTTTCACTATCAGGTTCCCGAATAAGACTGTTTGCGTCCTTACGGCAGTTCAAAAGCGTTGGCCAGACAGGCCAAAGCCTGTTCTACTTCTTCACTGTTGACCACGCAAGATACGACAGAACTGGCGTTATTGGTGGAGAGCGGGTCAACGCCATTCATCCGTAAGGTAGTGAGCAGCCGTTCCGCCACCCGGGGTCGCTGCTTGTGAGGATAGATTGATATGACTTTTACTTTAGGATGATACACGAAGTCTCTGATTCCAAGAGACTCCTCATGAACGTCAAGTGTGCTGATGGCCGTATCGAGCGAGTCAGCATCAATGCAGAGACACAGCGAGGTGTTGCCGGCCGAGTCTTTATATTTATTAATAAAGCGGATATTTATGTCGTGCCCTCCCAAGATTTCCAATACGCCTGCAGCAGGGTCGCTATCCCCACTCGGGAGGAGAAGAGTGAGAGAAGAAAGCAGCGGGCTCTGGAGAATACCGGAGATCCTGATTCTTTCTGGTCTCGGGGCGCCGATACGGCGCATGATATCAAGGGTTTTACTCTGCTCACTCATATGAGGTTTGCCACTAGGGGGAAGTGTCCGTTCGGCCCGGTATTAGTTATTTAATGTTGGTCATTTGACATTAATGATTTATCATTGAGCCCTTGGAAATTCATTGAGCTTCGCTTTTCCACACTTGATACACATCTCACGAATGAATGATAATTGAAGAGACGCTAAATGACAAATGGCAAATGACAACAGAATGGCACATTTCTGTTTTTTCATCTGTCATTTTATATTTGTCATGTTCTATCCTCACAGAATGTCGCACTGGTTCTCATCGTTAAATTGCAGAGGTCAATGAACAAGGTGAAATGCGAGATGAACAATGACGAATGACAACACAGAAATTTCCAGTCAGACCATCCGATTTCGGGCGATGATCCTGGCTATTTCCGTCGGTGGTCTATTGATGACTGTCAAGTTTGTGGCCTACTATCTCACAGACTCCACAGCAATTCTGTCCGACGCTCTAGAGTCGATCATCAACGTGGTTGCCAGTGGCTTTGCCCTCTACAGTATCTATGTGAGCAATCAGCCCCCGGATCCTAGTCATCCATATGGCCATGGTAAGATAGAATACTTTTCGGTTGGCTTTGAGGGAGCCCTCATTATTCTGGCAGCTGTGGTGATCCTCTACAAAGCGATCCCCGCTTTCTTTTACCCCCGAATGCTAGCCCAGCTGGGCCTGGGCATTTTTCTCCTGCTCGGAACTTCTGCGGTTAATCTTGCCCTAGGACTGTTTCTAATCCGCACCGGAGGCCGAACCAGGTCGATGCCTCTGGAGGCGGATGGCAAACACCTGCTCACCGATGTCTATACCAGCGTTGGGGTGGTAGGGGGACTGGTTTTGGTTAAGTTGACCGGCTGGCAAGGCTGGGACCCTCTGGCTGCCTGTGCGGTGGCGATCAACATCATCTTCACTGGTTGGCGTCTGGTAAAAGAATCTTTTGGTAGGCTTATGGATGAAGCCGACCCGGAACTGCTCGGCAGAATCGTGGATATTCTCAATAAGAATCGACGTTCGGACTGGATTGACATTCATCAGCTGCGAACGAGGCACTATGGGAATAAAGTTCACTTGGATTTTCATCTGGTTGTTCCGCGGAGTTTTGGGCTGCCTGAAGCGCACGTGGAGGCCGAAGAAATAGAGATGATGATTCTCAATACGTTGGACGAAGTTGCTGAAGTGATAGTCCATGTGGATCCCTGCGAAGATCCCTTGTGTGAGAGATGTCTCCAGGCCCAGTGTCAGGATCGGAGTCAAGCTGGAACCACCACCGTTAAGTCCTGGCGGGTGGAAGAGGTGGTGATGAAGAGAGA
>PPDG01000177.1 GCA_002899795.1 Desulfobacteraceae bacterium
AGTCGTTCAAACCGCAAGATCGCGGCTGCCCTTCGACAAGCTCAGGACGGGGAAAGCCGCTCCCACACGATAATCTCTCAGCTGTCCTCTGATCTCTGACCTCCGACCTCTGACTTCCTTGGCGCGCCGAAGCCATGAGGCGAAGGCGGCTGTCGTCTGTCCTCTGCCTTCTGTCCTCTGAGTTCTTGCTGCCTGCTGTTTACTGCTTCGTTCGAATGCCCTCGGCAATCTCCCTCACCTTAGCCATAACCTCCTGCTCATCAACGTCCAGAAGCTGGCGCTCCCGCATAACTATACTTCCATCTATGATCACATCGCGCACATCAGCCCCTCTCGCCGCGTAGACCAGGTGCGAACAAGGCTCATACATGGGAGTCAGATGTGGCTGATTGAGGTCGATTACGATCAAGTCCGCCTTTTTCCCTGGTTCCAGTGAACCGAGGCGCGGGGACATTCCCAGCGCAGCTGCGCCGCCATTGGTGGCCATTGCCGCAACTTGAAGAGCTGAGCTGAGAGCCGGGTCACCCTGGTGGACTTTGTGGAGTTTTGCGGCAGTGTCCATTTCCTGGAAGATGTCCAAATTGTTGTTGCTGGCACAGCCATCAGTTCCCAAGCCAACCTTGACCCCGGCGGCCAACATTTTTGGAAGGGGCGCCACTCCAGAGGCCAACTTCATGTTACTCTCTGGGTTATGAGAAACTCCTACTCCGCTGTGGGCTAAGAGCTCTATTTCTTCATCGTTTACCATTACCGCATGATGACAAATGGTCTGGGCGTCCAGCAGTCCTAGGTTTGCAAGATGATGCACTGGCCGGTGTCCATACCTTTGCTGGGTCTCTTCCAACTCGGTCCGAGTTTCAGCCAGGTGAATCTGGAAAAGGATTTCGTGCTCCCTGCAGATATCTTTGGCGCCGATTAAAGTCTCCGGTGAGCAGGTGTATGGTGAATGGCAGAAAATACTTGGCATAAGCCGGGGTGACTTTCCCTGCCAGCGAAAAACAAACGCTTCTGCCGCTTTCAGGTTTATTCTCGGATCAGGTATTCCAGGAGCGGGAAAGTCGACCACTCCTTGACCGAGGACCGCGCGTATGCCGCTGGCAGCCACTGCTCTGGCAGCGCCATCTTCGTAAAAATAACCATCACAAAAAGTGGTAGTACCACTCTTGATCATCTCCACCACTGCCAGCAAAGTGGCCCAGTAGACATTATCTTCGCTGACATAGGTTGCCTCGGCGGGGAAAATGTGCTCATGGAGCCATTCCTGAAGTGGCAGGTCGTCGGCGAGGCCACGGAAACAGGTCATGGCGGCGTGGGTGTGCAGATTTATCAAGCCCGGCATTAGGAGACAGCCACAAGCATCCAGCTCTTCTTTCGCTTCGATCTCTTCGGCCAGACGCGAAGTTTCGCCCACTGCAACGATACGATCACCGGTAACCGCCACTGCACCCTTTTCCAGGACCTCCTTGCCTTCATTAAAAGTCAGAACAAAATCACCGGAGATGAGCAGATCGGCGCGAATCTTGTGATGCTCACTAGCTTTGACTGTCGACCCGTCCATGACACAAAACCACTTGAAGGTTATAGGTTACACGTTACACGTTATACGTTATACGTTACATGTATTGGATTTTCCTTGTTGGCTACAACCTTGGGCTTGGAGAACCAACATTGATCAACTGCACTTACCAGAGGAAGACATCTTGCTTTACCGAATAACGAATAACTTGTAACGTATAACGCCCTGAGCACTGCTCTCAGGGCTTGATTCTCTTGGCTATGGCCCGAACATCGCCCATCACCCGCTCAACGTCCAGGGTGAATAGTTCCCGATTTCGCATCACCACCCGCCCATTGATGATATTCAGGGTGACGTCCGCAGCGGAAGCCGCATAAACGAGATGAGAATAAATATTATAAAGTGGAGTCAAATGCGGTCTATCCAGATCCAAGCCAATGATGTCAGCCTTCTTGCCTGGTTCTAGACAACCAACCTGGTTCTCCAATCCCAATACCTTAGAGCCGCCCCTGACTGCTAGCTGGACTACGGTCCTTGCCCCCATTACGGTAGGATCGAGCCTGTAAACCTTGTGAAGCTTGGCTGCCGTGTCCATTTCTCCAAACATGTCCAAATTGTTGTTGCTGGCACAGCCATCAGTTCCCAGCCCCATCGTTACACCGCGGGCGAGTAGTTCAACCACCGGAGCCACACCGGAAGCCAGCTTCATGTTGCTCTCAGGATTGTGCACCACGCTTACACCACGCTCAGCGAGTAGGTCCATCTCCTCATCATCAAGCACGACACAGTGATCGGCGATCAAGTGAGGTGTCAGAAGTCCGAGTTTTTCCAAATGCATCACCGGCGAAGTGCTGTAGCGCTCTTTAACCTGAGCCACCTCATCCTCTGATTCTGAGAGGTGGATGATCATGGGGACCTGGTATTCTTCCGCCACTTCATTACAGGTCCGCAACAGCTCAGGAGAGCACGTATAAACCGCATGGGGCTCCACAGCCACGGAAATCAAGGGATCGTTTTCCCAGGCGCGAATGAGATCCCTTGTAAAGGCAAGACCCTGCTCCGGAGGACCATAATTGGGAGAAGGGAAGTCATAAAGAACTTCGCCTACCAGAGCTCGCATGCCGGTTTCATGAGCAGCCCTGGCCACCTGGTCTTCAAACAAGTACATGTCGCAAAACGTGGTGGTCCCGCCAAGGATCATTTCAGCACAGGCCAGCAAAGTCCCCTGGTAAACTAATTCGCCGCTAATCTTTTTTTCGGCAGGGAAGATGTGTTCGTTAAGCCAAACAGAAAGAGGTAGGTCATCGGCGAGGCCTCGAAAACATGTCATTGCCGCATGCGTGTGAGCATTGATGAGACCAGGCATAATCAAGCCCCCCGCCATATCCAGCTGCTCACGGGGCTCGAATCGCGCCGGCCAGGAATCCTCAGGTCCAACCCAGATAATTTCATCATCACTGACAGCCACTACCCCTGGATGGAATATGTCATCCGAATCATTGAGGGTCAGCACCATGGCGTTGTGGATGATTAAATCTACTCGAGTCTTGTTCTCCCTGCTGTTATTCATCTCAGTTCGCTCCGGCACACTGTCAATGGATCCTTAGGTCATTTGGCTTCGCCGTCAATAGGGCTGGCGCCCGTCATTCGGCCTTAAGGCCGTCATTAAGTTGTATCAACGCCACATGGAAAGTTAACTATGAATGGCAGCGTAGCGTAATGACCTGGTAACTATAAATGACGCCGAAGGCATACTGACAGCGTAGCGTAGTGACGGCCACCCTCAGTGGCCAAATGACTATGCTAGTGTTCGCGGCTATCCTTCGACAAGCTCAGGACGGGGAAAGCCGCTCCCACAGGAGAATTCATCAGCTGACCTCTGACTTCTGACCTCTGACCTCTGGCTTCTGGCTACCCTCTGCCTACTGAAACTACATTCGCTTCAAGACTTCCTCAACCAACATCACCAACCTAGGCTCGGCCCCTTTTGCCGTGGCTATCACCTGTTCAATGGGAGCCGGCTGGTAATCATCAGGGTCATTTACGTTGGTAACCACTGACATCCCGAGAACTCTAAGGCCTGCATGCACCGCAACGATGACCTCAGGAATGGTGGACATCCCCACGGTATCAGCACCGATCAATCTAAGAAAGCGGGTTTCGGCAGCGGTTTCCATACTGGGACCGGTAACACCCACATAAACACCTTGGTGTACCTTGATTCCCAAATCCTTGGCGGCCATCTCAGCCATCTCAACGAGTTCCTGACTGTATGGTTCAGTCATATCCGGGAAACGTGGTCCCCATTCATCTACATTTTCGCCTCTCAGTGGGTTCTGGCCGGTGAGATTGATGTGATCACGGATGAGCACAAGGTCGCCAGCCTCGAAGGTGAGATTGAGCCCGCCAGCAGCGTTGGAAATGACCAAGGTCTCTACTCCCATCGCCGCCATAACCCTAACGGGAAAGGTGATCTCCTTTGGATCGTAGCCCTCGTAGTAATGAAAACGTCCCTGCAAGGCCATGACCTTTTTGCCACCAAGAGAACCTATTATTAAACGCCCCATATGGCTTGAAACAGTGGAAACCGGAAAGTGGGGAATCTCCTCGTATGGAAGCACCGCAGCAGCTTGAATCTTATCGGCCAGATCCCCCAGACCTGTCCCCAGAACGATTCCTATCTGGGGTTGTAACTCAGTCTTGTTCTCGAGGAAAGCAACACTCTCTTGCACCTGACCAATTTGCACTTTCATGTATTCGCCCTCTTCGTAAGCAACTCCGTCATCAGGTCAATCCTGCTTGCTGACGTTACACCCGAAGTCATTTGGCTACGCCGTCATTAGGTCAATACGCTCCGCTGTCATTTGTTGTAAGATGAAATTCGCAATCTTCCCACTGCCTCCAACCTCAAGCGAAGCGCTCCTCCAACCTCCAACGGCACAGCCCTATGTCTTCAAAAACGCCTCCAGACTCTCCGGATCCTCCACGTTATAGACCTCCACGGATCGATCAATCTGCCGCATCAATCCCCTGAGGACCTTCTTGGGCCCCACTTCAACAAACCTCTGATACCCGTCCTTGATCAACCTTTCCATTGATTGCTGCCAGCGCACTGGAGCGCATAGTTGCTTGGCAAGATTCTCTCTGGCAGCATTACCATCCGCCACATAAGCCCCATCCACATTTGCCACAACCGGGATTTGGGGATCTCGGAAGGTGTGCTGTGCCAATTCAGGCTCAAACTTCTCCTTGGCATCTTCCATACACCGACTATGCCATGGACCGCTCACATTCAAACGCACACATCGTCTGGCCCCAGCATCTGTGCAGATTTCCATGGCCCGAAGAACACTGTCTTCGACACCGCTGACAATTATCTGGCCCGGCGAGTTGTAGTTGGCCATCTCTATGTCACAGGTGTCACAA
>PPDG01000119.1 GCA_002899795.1 Desulfobacteraceae bacterium
ACAACGCTTTCAGTTTCAGGAGATAAAGTTGGGGAGATGTGATGGAGAATTCTTAATGCTTACGCGCCATCCTTGAGAGCCACTATGCTGAATCACAAATTTTGTAGCAGGAGCTGTTTTCTTTCTGTATGTAGATTTGCTGCCCAGTAGCCAGCGGAATTTCCCACATCAAACCCACTGCCTTCAAGAGCCACGGCCAACAACCCCTTTTCTTTGATGATGGCTTGCACAACAGGAACATCGTCCAGCTCACCCTCGATGTGGGGCCGCAACTTCTCAATGTAGTCAAAAAAGTGGGGCAAGAATATACTGCCGCCAAAATTTTTGAGTGCGCTTTCTCCTGCTGGGATGTGAAGGGGGGTGCTGTTTTTGTCAGAAAAGCGTCTAACGCTTACGATTTTTTTGCTCTCATCAGAGACGGCTTCTGTTTCAAGGATACCAACATTACCAAAACGTGAAGCCTGCTCAGCTTCCAAGCGAAGAGCCCCCAGCATGTCCCGCGGTTCACGAGAAAAGAAAGGTATCATTTGTGATACCACCGGAAGACCATCCAGCAGGATGTTGTCCGGCATCACCAGCGCGAAGGGTTCGTCGTCGATAAAATCCCGGCACAGACTCACAGCGTCTGCTACTCCGAGGGGGCTCGGCTGAATAAAAAAGCTAAATTTGCAGGCTCGCAGGAGCACTCTCAGGTGGGCATCCAGCTGGGGCGCAAGGAACTCGGTCGGCTCACCCAAGAGAAACTGACGGATGCTCTCTTTCGCAGGGCTAATGACAACACCGATCTGGCGAATACCGCTGGCGGCCAATCCTTCTATTGCGTGGACTATCAGAGGCTTTGCTGCCACGGTCAGGAGCTCTTTAGGAAGATCTCCTGCAATGGCCCGCACCCTTGTTCCCAAACCAGCGGCTGGAATAATGCCTTTACGAACGATCGTAGAGGACACGATAACACTCCATCTCTATGTCACTCAGCATAATTTTGTAGGTATCCTCCCCAATCTCATCCATAGGTTCCCACTTGTCTCGGAACGTAAGCTTTTTTTCGAGATACAACTGCAATTTTAGTTCGGTTTGGTTTCTCCTGAGTGGTTTGATATCAACCACCGCCATGCTTCTGTAACCACTCTCCTCCAGCCACTCGGTCTGAATATGCAACTCATTACTCTGCCTGGTATTTAGGTAGAACTTCTTTTTTTCCAGTACTCGCTCCACCGCCTCCTTGACCACATCAGGTTTCGCCTTGTAAACCTTCTTTTGCGACCGGTTCGCAACCATTTCTTGCCTATGGGTCAGCGGTTTCGTACAGTACGCCAAGAAAATAGGCATGCTCAACAGCAGCAGGAACAGGAGCAGCGATCTCCCGTTGCAATCCCAACGGCTACGCACCCAGTTACCCATGCTTGCCTTCCTTGAGTTTTGCGTTGACAAATAGTCCATGGCTAATCTACCTTTGATTTGTACTCGTAGGAAAGTAAAACGCAGAAAAAGGGGCATGCATGGAGTTTGCCACAGCTCGCAACCGTATGGTGGAAAGCCAGCTTGTCAGCCGCGGTATCAAGGACGCTCGGGTTCTTGAAACCATGCGCAAAGTGCCCCGCCATCGTTTTGTGGAAGAAGCGCTCGTCAGCCAGGCCTATAATGATCATCCCCTTCCCATAGGTGAGAAACAGACCATCTCACAACCCTATATGGTGGCACTTATGACCGAAGCCCTTGAGCTGCAGGGCGACGATAAAGTCTTGGAAATAGGAACCGGCTGTGGCTATCAGACAGCAATCCTAGCAGAACTTGCAGAGAAAATCTATTCCATTGAGCGCATTCGTCCCCTCTCAATCAAGGCCAGACGTATCCTGGACGAACTGAGTTACTTTAACGTGGTCCTCAAGGTGGGAGATGGTACCGTTGGGGCAAGGGAAGAGGCCCCTTTTAATGGTATAATCGTAACAGCCGGCTCCCCTGAGATTCCGCAGCCTCTGGTGGACCAGTTGGCTATGGGCGGTAGACTGGTCGTCCCGGTGGGCGACAAATACACGCAGTCGCTTATGAGGGTTGTCCGGACGAAGGAAGGCATTACCAAGACGGATCTCGGTGGTTGCCGTTTTGTCAATTTGCTGGGCCGGCATGGTTGGAAGGAGTGATGTTACATGAATCAACGCTCTCCCATCATCGGGGTAATCGGCTCTGGTCAGTGCGAGAGCAGTATTTACCAGCTTGCTGTGGAGGTTGGCGAAGAAATAGCTAAACGAGGTGCTATCTTGGTCTGTGGCGGCCTGGCTGGGGTCATGGAAGCAGCTGCCAAAGGCGCTTCTTCTGCTGGCGGCCTCACTGTCGGCATTCTTCCTGGCCCTTCCACCAACAGGGCAAATTCCTTTATCAAGATACCGGTGGCCACAGATATGGGCCAGGCCCGAAACGTCATCATCGCCCACACAGCCGACGCTCTGGTGGCAGTGGCCGGCGGCGCCGGCACTCTCTCCGAGATTGGTCACGCTTTGAAAATCGGCAAACCTGTTGTGGGCCTCCAAACCATTCCAAATCTTGAGGGTGTGTACTACGTAGACAACGCCCAAGAATCAATTGAACGTATTTTTGAACTGATTTAACATCAATTTTTACTTCTTCCTGTATTTTTTCTTCCACTTATCGAAATCCCACATCTTCAAGAATTTCTTGGCGACTTTCACCCCGTTTTCATACAATGCTTGGCTTTCCTCCTGCTTGATGTTGAAGTCGGTGGTTTTGATCTCTTTCTCGATCCCTTTGAGACTAATTGCCGTTGGGATTCCTATTGTCCTGTCGTAATCCCCTTTCGATTGAGAGATGTGGTAACTATCATGGGCATCCAGCATGGTCCCTACAACAGCTTTTAAGAAGCTGATGGGATTGTTTATGGGATTTCGGTCTGGCCCTTTTGGTGCTCTCCTATCGGTCTCCATGAGTTTGAACCCGAATGTTGGCCATGGTGGATCGCTGCTGCCATCATCCAGAAGCCAGATGGGATAGTTGCTCAAAAGTCCGCCATCTACAATATAATGTGGCCTGCCACTGCTATCCCGGAGCTTAACCGGTTCGAAAAAAAACGGAATACTCATGCTCATTCTTACTGCCCGTGAAATGCCGAATTTGTCAGGATCATACCCAAAGTCCTTCAGATCCCCGGGAAGAACAAGAAGCCTTCTATCGGTTAGATCAGCTGCGATGGCCTGAAATTTATATCTGTATTGTTCCTCCTTGTAGTCCGTCCTAATGTCCCCGAAGGTTTTTTTTCCCTTGGCTGTTAACAACCGTTCCAGCCAGCTTTCAAAAAACTCTCCCTCATAGATACCGTATTCAAAACCAAGGCTTAAACTCTTACCTATGAAACCAAGCTTGTCGAGCAAGCTTTCGTCCTTGAAAGCGTTGTAATCGAGCTGCTCCAGTTCTTCCTTAAGCTGGGCTGAACTATAGCCCACCGCAAGAAGTGAGGCAACGATAGCCCCTGCTGAGGTGCCTGCCAGATTTTCAAATTCATACCCGGCTTTTTCGACCTCGGAGACCGCCCCAACCAAGCCTATACCTTTTACCCCACCTCCTTCAAAAACGGCGTCGACTTTGAGTGTCATAAGTTCCTCCCTCCATGTAAGGAGACTCCCCGAGTCACCATTACGCCTGATGCGCTTGGATCAGAACTCCGAAGAGAAGATGATTCGGACGATCTACAGTAAGCCCCTTTTTGATAAAAACCTCTCCATTCTTATATCCAAGTGCCTCCACGGGAACCTTTTTCTTCTTTCTAATGTTTTGCTTCTCGAACAGCACATAGATACCGCTGCGCAGGAAGGCACCGCCTACCACCGGGATTAATTGGAGCGTGGGGAACTCTCCCCAAATATGGTCATCTGGATTCCTTCCGAAAGTCCTGATGATTCCATCAAATAGCTTGGTCGCGACGCCAACGTAAGGGATTCCAGCCAATACATCAAGATTTCTTATCTCTGGAACGCCATCAATTACGGACCTTATCTTGTCATAATAGACGTCCGCATCTGTATCCAACTCGTAAAGGTCTATTCTGAGATTAAACCACTCTCGAAACAGAACGTTACGGAACACGCCGCGATAGAGAAAACTTGGTGCGTAGCTTTTATCTTTCGCATGAAATTTGGTAACAAAGGTCATATCAGTTGGAATTTCGGCAAGATCTTGCGGATTCCGAGTATTGACCTGAAGTTTCATCATGCCTTCGTTGTTAGAGGTGAAATCGGGAAGATCTTCCACATAGAAGTTGTAGATATCCAGACTCAGCCTGCGAAATTCAGTGCCTTCGGGGAAAGGAAGGTCCTCAAGCTTGGCACTCGAAGCTTCAATTATGTCATAAGCCTTGTCACGCTTGGGACGCTTATCTCCTGACAGGTCTACAAAACCTAGTGCAACTGATCTTTCTGGTCCTGGCATAACACACCTCCTTTGATAAACCTGTTATCGATAAACCTTCTCTCACCATACAATTTACCAGCAGGATATCCCGAAGACATAATAAGAGCATCAGAGCTCCAGCATCTTCATGCCAACTTCATGACTGTTTTAACCCGGGTATTTCATCACGCCCCGGCGTGACTGCGACCGAGGAAATGGCCGTCCTTCTCTCCGAGCTGTAGGCTCTACGAGCCGGAAGCCGGGCGTCCTCGGGTGTTCCTTCGACAGGCTCAGGACAGGCTCCCCTGCGACGTACCGTTCAGGTACGCCTCGGAACCAACACCCTGTGGTTGCCCGGTGGCATATCCTTCTCCACGGTCTCGCGACGAAAATTCGCGAAATATCCTGGTTAATAGTGGAATATCCAGCGATGGGTAATGTCGTGCGCTCGAAGGAAAAAATATCAATTTGTAGTCTACATAATGAGGTTCAATGCTTCAAGGTAAAAAGGGGAAACGCGTTACCCAAAAATG
>PPDG01000358.1 GCA_002899795.1 Desulfobacteraceae bacterium
CAACTAAGTAACCCTACCAAAGTAACTACTCAGCTGTTCAGGAACGATGATAATTCGTTCAGCCAAATTTGTTTGCAGTGCGGTGACCCCGGAGCAGTATCCACCCGATGACCTTCCTGAAGTGGCTTTCGCCGGCCGTTCCAATGTGGGCAAATCATCACTTATCAACAAGATACTGAACCGCAAAAAACTGGTACGCACCAGCAAGACCCCAGGCCGCACCCAGCTCCTCAATTTTTTCGAGATTAATGAGCTCTGGCGCTTTGTGGATCTTCCAGGGTATGGCTATGCAAAAGTGCCTGTTGAAATTAAAAAACGCTGGCGCCCAATGGTGGAGAGCTATCTGACGTCCAGAGTCAACTTGCGAGGCATGGTGTGGCTTCTGGATATTAGGCGGGAGGTATCCAAAGAAGATCTGCACCTCTGGGATTGGTTGCAGGCGAAGCAGGTACCGGTGATAATCGTTGTCACCAAGGCGGATAAGCTCTCAAAGAACAAACGCAACAAACAGGCAGCCAGTATTGCTAAAAGTCTCGGGAGGAAAGCACAGGAGTTGATACAGTTTTCTGCCACCTCTGGCGAGGGTAAGGACGAGATTTGGCAAGCCTTACGCCAACTTCTTGGCGTTGATCAGTAATCATTTCGCATTTCAAATTTCACATTTTTTATTTATTCTTGGACGTGTAGTTGAGTAGGTCGGGTGGTTCTGCAAAGAAGGTTCACCCGACAACAAGATACTATAAATGACAGCGAAGCGTAATGACGGCGCAGCCTAATGACTTAATGACACGAGAGAGATTCATGAGAGCGGTAATACAAAGGGTGAAAGAAGCAAGCGTACAGGTTGAGAACCAGAAGGTGGGCAGTATCGGCCATGGAATTCTGGTTCTTCTGGGAGTGGGCCAAGATGACGGGCCAGGGGATGCAATCTATATGGCAGAGAAGGTGGTCAATCTGAGAATCTTTGCTGATGAGCAGGGCAAAATGAATCGCTCCCTGCTTGATGTGGGTGGCGGCCTGTTAGCAGTTTCACAGTTCACCCTTTGGGGTGACTGCCGAAAGGGGAGGCGGCCTTCCTTTATAACGGCGGCGGAACCGACTAAAGCCGAAGAACTATACGAGGCTTTTGTCCAGCATGCCGGGAGCCTGGGCGTGACCGTAGCCACTGGACAGTTTCAGGAGATGATGGAAGTATCACTGGTCAATGACGGACCGGTGACGTTGTTGCTGGATAGCAAGAAGGCGTTCTGACAAGTCTGGAGAAGATAAACCGTGACTGAGGAGCAACAATGGTCATTTCCGCTTTCTGAAGGTGAACTGCTTCCTTGCGGAATTGTGATCGATAGGGAAGGGGACTGGTATTATCAGGGCAGCCGTATGCATCGGGCGGATATAGTTTCCCACTTGTGCCAGCACCTGGGTAGGGACGAGTCCAGTGGGTTGTATATCATCCAGATGGGAAAGCAGCGTTGCTACTTGGAAGTAGAGGACACCCCCCTGGTCATAACCGGTGTTTTGCATACAGCAGAAAGAGAAGGAGATAAACCAGAGCAGTTGCTGCTGGCCATAAAACATCTCGAGACGCGCGAGTCTTTGGACCCAGAAAGTCTATGGATTGGCGAGCAAAACGTGCTTTATTGCAGAGTAATGGAGGGTGGGATCCCGGCTCGATTCCTGCGCCCCGCCTACTATCAGTTGGCAGAGTTTATTCAAGAGGACAAAGAGCAGAACCGGTTTTACCTGTCGCTTGGAGGAAAACGTTTCTATATAGGAATAAACCCTGGTTGAGATGGAAGTGAAAATGGATAGTAGGAAAATATCGCCGGCAATTGTTTGCATACTAGCTTTCGTTACCTTGATGTATTTTGCTGGCCAAGGATGGGGCCAATCGTTCAACAATCTCAAGCTGGATCCCGACCAGGTGCCTTGGAGTAGATTGTCTTTTCGAGGAAAAAGGGCTGTTGTCGACGTCAAGGTTGACGTTCGCTTGGCTCCTTTCTCAACAGCTGAATTTGAATCAATTTGGCGAACCAATCCCCAGTCCATCCCGCTGCCATCTCTAGGCCAAGAAGTCTATAAAATGAGCGTAAATAGGGTCATTGATCATATTTTCAGTCCACCTGTAACGTTATCGAATCAGGTTTTGTTTGAGCCCAATCAAGCAGCAGCTCTCTATAGGGTTCGATTGCGCCGTGGAAAGGATGACATCAAAAGAACCTATTGGTTCAGTCGGGAAGGAGTTCATCGGCTACGGACAAAGCCCAGTACTAAGGGGGAAGCCTCAGGAGATCCGGCAACATGGACTGATGCCAGGACAAGCTTCTACCCCCACGATTTGACTCAACTAGGGTGCCCGCAGGTTACGGATCCTATGCTCCTCATATATCTTTTGTCTGCCGCTCACATAGACAAGAGTGGTGACAGTCTGTCCCTTTGCGTTTTCGGCAAGCAGCAGTTGCATCGCTTACTGATGCGGGTTGAAGGCTTGCACACTCTTGAGGTTGATTATTCTGAGACCAGGGAGGAGGGTAAAGTTCGGAAAAAGGGAAAGGTGGATGGCCTCAGGATCACCCTCGAGGCTCAGCCCCTGCAATCAGACCTGAAAAATGCGGAGAACTTTTCCTTTCTTGGATTCCATAAAGACATTACTATCGACATCGATCCCGAGTTACGAATACCTCTTCAGGTTAGCGGAAGAATCCCCACGATTGGCGCGGTGGCCTTGAAGCTGAGTGGAGTAAGTATGAGGGGCCGTGTAGGAAACCCTAGTGGTAGCATGCCCAGAGGTGATTAGATGTGACCTATGAGACAGGAGAGGAATGAGATCACGCTGCTTCGTATTCACCCTCTATGTGAAGAATAAACTCGCCCTGCTTTTCCGCTGGTATTAGTTTGAATCTACCTGCACCTTGAGTTCCAGTCAGCTTCCCAGTCCCGCGGTAAGTCGTCCATGTCCCCTCGGTTACTTTATTAAGCCCATCCCGGCTGCCTTTGAAACGGCTGTAAGCCGACCCGTGCTGGAAGTGGGCCATAACATAACCCTCCATAAGGCCCCAGCCCCTGACCCGGTCATGGATGGTAACACTGCGCCGGGAGACAAACTCGCCGGCTACGCCCACTTGGTACTCAATGGGTTCCCCCTCCATTTCAACGATCATCATGGAGTGGTCAGGTTCGTCGTCAATTTCGAACGCTTCTCTCCTGGTAACCATAAGTTTATACTTTTCCTTCTTGACCATATTCCTCTCCTACTCAAGAAATCGTGGTCTTGTTGTTTTAACCCGAATATTTCATGAATCACTTGCTGCGACCAAGGATATGGTCGTCCTTCCTGGCGTCCTCAGGTGTCGGCCCCTGCGACGTACCGTTCAGGTACGCCTCGGAACCAACACCCTGCGGTTGCCCGGTGGCACGCCCATCTTCGTGGTCTCGCGACAGCAATTCATGAAATATTCGGGTTAGCTGGATTCTTCGCGTTTTGAGACGTCATGTCCTCATCTGCAGGGAATCTCCCCTTATAACTTTTATCCAAGAAGGAGTAGAGAACACCGTGATGAGAGTCTGTAGTCTGAAAAGTACAGTCCAGCGAGAATGGTCGGGAGAAGATGTATCAAAATGAGAGATTTACCCTTTTTCTAAATTAGGCCTCCAGGGCAGGCCATGTCAAGAAAAATCACCCATCTGATATGAACTAGGTAGATTTAGGGGAGAGGGTCAAGGACGCAGTTTGTTCTTCTTGAGGTCCTGGACCAGCGCCTCGATTACAGAGTCAAAGAGCTCGAGTTTTGACTTTGGGTTTGCGGTTTTGGAATTGGCTGCCCAGATCAGTTTTTCCGTTCCGACATCGTAAAGTTTTGTTTCTAAACCTACCCTTACGCTGGTAGTGTATTGTGCTGGCTGACGGGTAGAACCGTAGGCAGTGCTGTAATCTCCATAATACCTGCCGTGATAGTCATCCGATCCCCCGTACTCGCTCGTTGACGGACTACGTATCTCTTCCTCTTTCAAGCTAATCAAACGCGTCACGAGCACGGCATCAATGTCTAGTTTTTCAATTGCAGCTAGTATGGCCGCTTTTTCTATCTTTTGATCTGACGGCATAACTGAAGAACTCGCAACAGCCTGTATTCCTGCCGCCTTAAGCTTCTCCACGAACTTGTTCTCAAAAGAGCGCCTCGTCTTCTCTTCCTTTGCCACCCCAATGACGAACAAATCGGAGAATGGCGCCCCCCGATACCCATCGTCTTTCCAGGTTTCCGTTATCTTTGTGGGCGTGCAAGAGAAGAAAATAAGGCTGGCGGATAGAGCAAAAACTGCACATTTGAATAATCTTTTCATCAATGAACCTCCCTCTCCATTTAAATCTTGATATCCGCTTATCACACTAGAGGTTTGGAAGCAAGGCGAGAATCCGTTCATCAGGTGGGATTTTTCAAGGCTATCTCATTATGTGCAGCTAACGGTTAATCAGATCAATGAGTTCGGTGGCCAGATCTCGATCCAGAGTTTCAAGAATGCTATGTTCCTCTAGCGCTGATGCTCTGTCACCAAGCATTAAGTAATTCAATCCCAGAGCATAGTGTGCCTGGGCATATCCAGGTTTGATTCGGATCGCCTTTCTGCAAATTTCCACCGCATCGCTGTTTCGCCCAAGCATGGTATAGGCTATACCAAGTCCCAAATAGGCTGCGGCATAATCGGGCTTTAATTCGACCGCTTTTTTAAAAGACGTGAGGGCGTCCTCCCACGTTTCGAGCTGGGAATATACAATGCCCAAACCAAAATAGGCCAGTTCATAATCGGGCTTGATTAGAGTGGCCCTTTTGAAAGCCTCTATGGCTTTTTGCCAACGCCCGAGATCGTGATATTGTAATCCCCGAGAAAAATACGTTGCC
>PPDG01000175.1 GCA_002899795.1 Desulfobacteraceae bacterium
TCACCGGCTCTGCTCTTCAGGGTGGCGATATTACCGTGACCGGCGCCACAGGTGATTGGACCGGCGCCGGGATGACAGAAGGCAAGATTTCCATCCATAAAAATTGCGGCCGCAATACCGGCGAATGGATGCAGGGTGGAGAGATTTGGGTTGGCGGCCGCATCCGGGGGCTCGGCCGCATAACTTCCGGCCAGATCTATCAGGCTGGAGAGGCAATCACCGGCGACGCACTACTTTGAGTGCTCAGCGCTAAAAGTCATTAGGTCATTACGCTACGCTGTCATTAATAGTCATTTATCGTCAGTTTTCACGACCTAATGACCTGATGACAGCGGAGCGAAGTGAAGGCGAAGCCGAACGGCGCGGAGCGTAGTGACAGAGAAGCTGAATGACAGATTTGAATAATGGCCACCGCGAATAAACATCAGCAAAGTTTAGAACAATTGGAAGAATTGCTGAAACGGCTTTGGCCCGAGGTTCGTCGTCGGCATCTCTACCCTGAAATTCCTCTGCCCCGCTTTGATGACAGCCCCTCGCCGGTGGCCATGGAAATCCGCAATAAGCAAATCATTCTAAATTTTGACTATATCAGTACCATGACCCGCTCGCTTCCCGCGGAAACAGTTCTGGAAGCACTGCTGGATCACGGTGTCAGCCATTATACCTGCTGTCCCTGGGACCTTTCCACCCATCTACGCCTTTATGCCCGAGCCAAGGAAATCCTTGGTGATAGGGACCTTGCCCGCAAAGCCACAGACCTTTTCATGGACGTAGTAGCCGACACCCATGCGGTGAAAGAAAGGCAGAGTTCTTTGCCGGAGCTCTACAGAAGTGGTGCCCAAACCCCAATTGAAGAGGTGATCTTCGCACTCTACGAGAGAATCTGGGGACTGGACTTGGGCAGTAAGGGAGATCCGGAGACAGCAAATCGGCTTGTCACCATTCCCTATCTAGACAAGCGGAGATGGATGATGAGTCTCGCCCGCTTCATCCGCGGCATCCGTCCTCTGCTCGAGGACGACAATGGCAGTATTCCGGACGAACAAACACGCATGGGAAAACATGGATTCCAGCAGTACGCTCCCGAGGAGATCGAACAAGCCTTGCGGGAGTTTGCCAGAGAGGCCGGCTCACCCGAACAATTTGCGGAAGTTTTTGAGGATCTCCAGAGCGAGCTTGAGATCCCCGGGCAAAATACTTCCGAGGGCATGGGGCACGGTGCGGGAAATCCGGTTGATGCAAACCGACTCTATTACATGAAGTTGGCTGAAAACTACGCTTTGCCCCTTCTGAAGATACCGATGAAGGGCTCAGGATACCTCCATCCCCACTCCCATCGACCATGGGAGGTCTGCCAGCCCTTCAAAGACTTGGATCCATGGAGCAGCTTCGGAAAGTTTCTTCCCGGGATCACTCAAATCTGGGAAAGGCGAGAGGGGCAAATTTACGGCAGGAAGGAGAAAACACCCGATTGTTTAGTGATCATTGATTCTTCCGGAAGCATGGTGGATCCTCGCTCGCACCTGTCGTACGCGGTGTTGGGTGGAGGCTGTGCCGCGGACGGTTACCTGCGTCATGATGCCAGGGTGGCAGTTTACAACTTCAGTGACGCCCCTGCCGGCGGCAAGGAATATCTGCCCTTTACCCGAAGTCGCTCGCTCATCTACCAGGTCTTGTGTCGGTATTTCGGTGGGGGTACGGCCCTTGACCTCGAAGAGGTCACCAGTGTTGCCCAGGAGAGCGAAGCGGACATCTTCCTGATCACCGACATGCAGATCACCAACCTGGATCAAACTGTATCCCGGTTTGCTCGACTGAAAAACCGTGTGACTGCAGTCCATGTTGGCAAGAAGAGCGGTGCCCTGAGGTTCATAAAGGCCTCGGTGAAGAACCAAAACATCTCAGTTTTTGGGGTGAACGAAACCAACGATATCCCGCGAATCGTGCTCGGCAGCGTCCGTTCCTATTTGGCCTATGAATGAAGAAAGGCATAGGGCATAGGGCATAGGGCAGCAGGCAGATTGCGGAATTCGGCTTGCGGTATGAACAGATTCCAGATTTCATTACCACTCATCTAGAATCGAGCATCTAAATCCAGTATCTAACATCCAGATCCAACATCCAGACTCCATGAAAATCGCCTTCATTTCCGACATACATTCAAACCTCGAGGCTCTCAAGGCCGTACTAGGCGAAATCGACAAAGAAAACATCTCGCTGATCGTCAATCTCGGCGATTTGGTTGGCTACAACGCCAGCCCTAGAGAATGTGTGGACTTGGTAAAGCAGCGGCAAATCATCAGCATTTTGGGCAATCATGACCGGGCTGCCATCGAACTGAAATTCGCCGAGGGATTCAATATTTTGGCCTATCAGGCGCTGGCATGGTCCGCGAAGAGCTTGGCGCCCGAACACAAGCGTTTCCTAAAGAAGCTGGAACACACCAGGATGCTCTGGGACCGCTTCCTCGTCTTTCACGGCGCCCCCGGAAATCCGGACGCCTATCTTTCTTTCCTCTTCCAGGCCAAAAAGGCCTTCAACTATATGCGCCAAAAAACACCTGGAGTGCGGATTGGTTTCTTCGGTCATACCCACCATCGTGCCGTGTGGCAGAGGGATGTGCGGGGGAAAGTCTCGCGCCTGGAAATGTCCCAGGATGATCTGCTCCTGGATCCGGAACAAATGTATCTAATCAATCCAGGCAGTGTGGGGCAGCCTCGCCAGCGGCAATGGAAGGCATCCTACCTTATTTTTAGCAACGAACCGGAAACCATCCAGTTTAGATCCGTTGCTTACGATCTGCACTCAGCCCAAGCCAAGATCCGTGCAGCTCAACTGCCGGAATACCTGGCAGAGCGACTTGAGACGGGCGTGTGATTCTTATCTTTCCAGGGGGGGATAATGATGAAAACATACCAAAAAGAATGCAAGCTTAAGGACGGCTCTGTTGTTCTCCTTCGCCCATTGGTGGCTGAAGATCGTGAGGAACTAATCACTTTCTTCCGGTCACTCCCGGAGGAACTGCGCCTTTACCTACGTCACGATGTCACTGACGCAAAAATTATCGAATCCTGGACTGATAATATCGACTATGATCACGTTTTCCCGATCCTGGCCTTCGCTGATGAACGGATTGTGGGTGACGTCTCCCTGCATCGTATTCCTTTCGGCTGGAAGAGACATATCGGCACTGTACGTGTGGCGGTAGATCCGGACTATCACGACAAGGGCTTAGGAACGCTGCTGATACATGAGATTGTAGAATTGGCTTCTGAGTTCGGATTGGAGAAACTCTGGGCAGAGCTTCCTCTTGCCTTTCCGGCGGCCATCGCAGTTTTCCGCAAGGCAGGGTTTTCCAGCAAAGCAGTGGTGGAGGGCTTGGTAAAAGACCTCCGCGGCCGCAACACGGATGTGGTCATAATGGTGTGCGACATCGGCACCCAGTATGACTTCTGATGGTTCTAGTTTCCGGAAGAAAGTAAAAAAAGCCACGCCCAAAAGGCGTGGCCCTAGAATGCAGTTTAATGACCTCCAGCTGGTACTTGGAGCGGAAGGAGAACACTAGCAAGCTAAGATCGATGATGTTTGCCCTTGCGCGGAGCCCGCATAGTCAGTTGGAAAATCCCCACAAAACAGATAGCAATGATGCCCATCAAACCCATCTGACGAACACCCTCCAGGCTACTGGTACCGGCTAAATATCGGATCAGCACGTACCTGGGATCTAGTTCCACGGATTTGTTGAAATCAGCGTCAGACTCCTCCTCGTAACCAAGCTCTAGGAGGGCTTTAGCCCTGGTTTTATAAGCTATGGCAGTTGTCCGTTCATCCCCCCGCAAACCGATAGCCTCTGTGGAGTCGTGGACAGCCTCAGTTGCCATTCCTGCCAGACGGTATGCCTCTGCCCTGTTGCCGAAGGCTCTTGCCAATTTTGGGTCCAGCTCAATAGCCCGGGTGAGATTTTTGATGGCAGGCTCCAGTTCTTCCTTTTTCAAATGAGTCGAACCCAGCATCAGATAAGCCTCCGGTCCCTCAGGCTGCAGCTCAATGATCTTGGTGTAATCCCGAATGGCATTGTCGTAGCGTCGTTGGAAATAGTAGTGTATCGCCCGCTTTTCATATGCCTCCACCAGGTTGGGATTTAACTCCACAGCCTTGGTGAAGTATTTAATCTTGGTGTTAGCCAGGGAGCTATCTATTCCAAGTTTGTAAAAATGCATAGCGTCTTGCGCCCAAGCCGCAGAAGTGGTAACCATCATATATGCAAGCACCGCAATTAGCGTTCTTTTCATGATCCTGTACTCCTTCCAACACCGCAATGGAGTAATTCTTTTTATTTCTCACCCCGTGACCTCGACTTATAATGTCGCTGGGTGCCAATGTCAATAGCAGCAATTTCCCTGCCAGATTTTTTTCAACCACTCCGTTCTGTTTATTTGGCGAATCATAGCCCGAGATTAGGTAAGAATAGAACAACTTAGGCCAGAGCTGGGGTGATAGGCTGCTGGGTGGAGTATTTTCAGTAATGCAGCAATGGAGTGATTGATTTAACCCGCATATTTCATGAATTGCCGTAGCGAGGCCGTGGAGATGGGTGTGCCACCGGGCAATCGCAGGGGCTCGGACCCGAGGCGTACTTGAAAGTACGTCGCAGGGTGTGAGGCCCGAGGACGCCCGGAAGGACGACCATATCCACGGTCGCAGTAGATGATTCATGAAGTATGCGGGTTAAGTGTTTTTGCCGAATTGGGGAAAAGTTTCCAGTATGGTTGCTTTGAGGATGCCTGCATCAGCAAACCGTTCTTTCGGGTCTTTTTTTAGGCACTTCAGGATAATCCGCTCGAGTTCCACTGGGATATCAGGCTCGACCTCTCGAGGTGGCCTTGGTTCCA
>PPDG01000239.1 GCA_002899795.1 Desulfobacteraceae bacterium
CTGCAACGAGAGAAAGAAGAGCAGACTCGCTACGCAAATGAATCCTTTATGCGCGAGCTGCTACCCGTAATAGACAATCTGGAAAGGGCCCTAGAACACTCAGAGCCCGGTGCAGATCAAGGGGGGCTACAGGAGGGCTTAAACATGACGCTCAAGGGCTTCCTTGACACCCTGACTAGGTTCGGCTGCACACCGGTAGAGACAGCAGGTAAACCCTTTAACCCGAACTTTCACGAGGCCGTTTCTCAGGAAGAGAGCGCTGATCACGAGCCCAACACAGTGCTGAGGGAATTACAGAAGGGCTACATGCTCAAAGAGAGGTTGCTTAGGCCAGCAATGGTACTGGTGTCCAAACGGACCAGCCAGCAAGACAACGCTACCCGAGAGAAAACCACAGCCAAGACTGCGGAAGCGAACAGTGGTGAGGTAAAGATAAAGGTAAAAAAGGGGTAAGAAACAGGACCATAATAGAGAATCACCTTAGGATGAGAGATTAAGGAGGAAAGAATGGCAAAGATTATCGGCATTGATCTAGGGACAACAAACTCAGTCGTCGCAGTGATGGAAGGCAAAGAGGCAAAGGTCCTCACAAATGCCGAAGGAGGCCGTACGACTCCGTCTATTGTCGCTTTCACAGAAAGTGGCGAGAGGCTATTGGGACAGGTGGCAAAAAGACAGGCAATCACCAATCCCGAGAACACAGTCTATGCGGTCAAACGCTTGATCGGCAGGAAGTATGACTCTCCAGAGGTCAAACAAGATATTTCCATCTGCCCTTATGAGATCGTCAAAGCTAACAATGGTGATGCGCACATCCAGATTCGTGGCAAGGAGTATAGCCCCGCAGAGATTTCGGCCATGGTTCTGCAGAAGATGAAGCAGACCGCGGAGGATTATCTGGGTGAAAAGGTTACCGATGCGGTGATCACTGTGCCTGCTTACTTCAACGACAGTCAGCGCCAGGCCACCAAAGATGCTGGCCGAATTGCTGGGCTCAATGTCCTGAGGATTATCAACGAACCCACGGCAGCTTCACTTGCCTACGGCCTCGACAAGAAAAAAGAGGAGAAGATTGCGGTTTTTGACTTGGGCGGCGGCACCTATGATATTTCCATTTTGGAAATTGGTGATGGCGTTTTTGAGGTAAAGGCGACAAATGGTGATACTCACCTGGGTGGAGAGGATTTCGACCAGAGGATTATTGATTGGTTGGCTGATGAGTTTCGGAAAGACCAAGGGTTCGATCTTCGGGGAGACAAAATGGCCTTGCAGCGTCTCAAAGAGGCTGCAGAGAAGGCCAAGATGGAGCTCTCCACCTCCATGGAAACCGAGATCAACCTGCCGTTTGTCACCGCTGACGCCAGTGGTCCTAAACACCTCAATATGAAATTAAGTAGAGCCAAAATGGAGTCACTGGTGGAGGATCTCGTTGAAAAAGTGGTTCCTCCCATGCGAACCGCTCTCAAGGATGCAGGTTTGACGACCTCAGAGGTCGATGAGGTGATCCTGGTGGGCGGTATGACCCGGATGCCCAGGATCCAAGAAAAGGTTAAGGAATTTTTTGGCAAGGAGCCGCATAAAGGAGTCAACCCTGATGAAGTAGTTGGCGTAGGTGCTGCAATTCAGGCCGGAGTGCTCAAAGGCGACGTGAAGGATGTACTGCTTTTGGATGTCACCCCGCTCTCGCTTGGTATTGAGACTCTGGGAGGAGTAAAGACCAAGCTGATCGAAAAAAACACCACCATCCCGACTCGGAAGAGCCAGATTTTTTCTACGGCTGCCGATAACCAGCCGGCCGTCTCCATCCACGTGTTGCAGGGTGAACGGGAGATGGCGGCAGATAACAAGACTCTAGGACGCTTCGAGTTGGTGGGCATCCCCCCAGCACCGAGGGGACTTCCGCAGATTGAAGTGACCTTCGATATTGATGCCAATGGTATTGTTAACGTCTCGGCCAAAGACCTGGGAACAGGAAAGGAGCAGTCCATCAGCATTACCGCTTCCAGCGGTTTGGGTGAGGAGGAGATCCAAGCAGCTATCAAGGAAGCGGAATTGCACGCTGAAGAGGACAAGAACAAGAAAGACTTGGTCGAGGCTAAGAACAATGCCGACTCTCTCATCTATCATACCGAGAAAACCCTGAAAGAAATGGGAGACAAGGTTGACGCGGGCACCAAGCAAACCGTAGAGGAACACACGCAGCGACTCAGAACAGCTATGGAAGGTGACGATGCGGAAGCCATCAAGCAAGCTTCAGAAGAGCTGATGCAGGCTTCACACAAAGTGGCAGAAGCCATGTACCAGCAAGCAAGCCAGGACACCGGGGCTGAGGCGGCTCAGGAGCATCCCGGGGAGGCTGCTGGCGGTGCTGACAGCGACGAAGAAGTAGTTGAAGCGGAGTTTGAGGAGGTTGATGACGATAAGAAGTAACTTCTACCACTAGCCCAGATATTTCATGAATCACTTGCTGCGACCACGGATATGACCGTCCTTCCTGGCGTCCTCGGGTGTCGATTCCTGCGACGTACCGTTTAGGTACGCCTCGGAACCAACACCCTGCGGTTGCCCGGTGGCACGCCCATCTTCGTGGTCTCGCGACAGCAATTCACGAAGTATCCGGGCTAAGGGCTTGCTTAATTCCTGGAAAGGGTGCTACATATGACCTCGTTTTTGGAGGTTGGAGCACCCTTTTTTATATTGCGGATTGCGGATTTGAGATTGCAGATTATAGGCATTTTAGATCATTTTAGGCATTAGAGCTCTCTATGCCCTACGCCTTTCCAAATGTGCAAAGTTAGATGAGGAATGATACTCTGTGCTATGCGCCTAACAACAAGAGCTGGAAAAATACCTATGAGCGCATTAACGAAGGTCAGTAAACGGCTCGGGCTTTTCCTGTTGCCCTTTATTCTGTTTGGTTGTGCTCTGATGCCGGCCAAAAAAGAGGTTGCTGTTGAAGCTCCGTCCAGTGCTGAGGAGAAGCAGGTCCGCCAACAGCTGGCAAAGGCGGAATCAGCCTTGCAGGAGGGTAACTTGGAAGAGGCGGCCCAGCAGTATCGTCAGCTTGTTATGGCCTTTCCGCGAAGTCCGCAAGCGGCGAAGGCACTGCTGCGACAGGGTGAAATAGACTTTCGCTTGGAGCGCTACGAACAGGCTGCTTTGGTATTTCAACAAGTGATAAATGAGTTCCCGGTAAGGCCGGAGGGAGATGCGGCCCGGTTGTGGCTGCTACGCTGCTATCTCAGATTGGAGCGCTTCAATGATGCGGTGGAGACCGGGAGATCACTCGCAACATATTTGCCTGAAAGATCTCAAAGGGGTGAGGCTGCCGAAGTTGTGGCTGCAGCCCAGGAGGCAGAAGGCAATTACACTGAGGCAGTGAGGTGGTATGTTAAAGCGTACGAGCTCGCCGAAGAGGAGAAACATGCAGAACTGGCCATAAAGGTAGATGGTGCTCTGGAGCGCCTCGATCGGAATCTGGTACTTACCCTACTTGCAGAGTATCCAGATGGTTTTCCCAACTTCCAGTTGCAGACACGCATGGTGGAGATCGATATGGAGGAGGGGAGATTGGGTATAGCTCTGCAACAGCTCGCGGTTCTTATAGAGGAGCAGCCGCTCCATCCATTGGCAGAGACTTGGAAAATGATGTCAGAAAGGGTGGAGGAGTGGCTCAAGGTTGAGATGACTACAGTAGGTTGCGTCCTGCCTCTTAGTGGTCGCTATCAGGCCTATGGTGATAGGGTGCTTCGGGGATTAGTGATGGCAGCCCAAGATCTCCGAATCATGGTTCCTGGTGCTGGTGACATCCAACTGATTATCAGGGACAGTGGGGGTGATCCAGATCTGGCTGTAGCAGCAGTGCGCGACCTTGTTCTGGACCACAGGGTCGCTGCCATTATTGGACCTTTGAGCCGAGTAGCTGCGGAGGCGGCTGCCAAGGAGGCAGAAAAACTCTGGGTTCCCATAATCACTCTCAGCCAAAAAGAGGGAGTCAGCGAGATTGGTGGCTACGTGTTTCGTTATTTTCTCAGCAATGAGCAGCAGGCAAGGGCATTGGTGGAGTATGCGGTACTCGGACTCGGCTACAGACGTTTTGCTATTCTCTACCCCAACGATAATTACGGCACCAGACTAGTACAGTTGTTTTGGGACCAAGTGGATCGGCTGGGAGGGGAGATTCGAGGAGTGGAAGCCTATGAACCATCCCAGACAGATTTTGCAGATCAGATTAAAAAACTCGTTGGGCTTTACTACCCTCGCCCTGAAAGCGAGATTCCCGACCAAGCCAAGGAAGGTGCGGCTGCAGCTAACCTGGCAGAAGGAAGCACTGAACCATTAGAAGAAGAGCTGCTGCCGATTATGGATTTCGATGCGATCTTTATTCCCGATGGCTATAACCAAGTTGGTCTCATTGCACCCCAGCTGGCATATCATGATGTCACGGGGATTAGGCTGTTGGGAACCAACCTCTGGAATTCACCAAAACTTGTGGAGATGGCAGCCCCTTATCTGCAAGATTCTGTTTTTGTGGATGGCTTTTTCGCTGAGAGCAATCTGCCCTTGACCAGTCAATTCGTCGCTCGCTATCAAGAATCCTTTGGCGACAAGCCAGGGTACATCGAGGCTCAGGCCTATGATACTATGCGATTGCTTGTAGATGGTCTCCATCAACCAGGGGTAACATCTCGGCAATTACTTCGTAATGCTCTTTTGGGAATACAAGCCTTGCCTGGAGTGGCGGGGGCAGCATCAGTTGGTCCAGATGGAGAGGTGCATAAACCGCCTTTTTTAATCACCATCCACAGGAGACGAATGGAAGAAATCCAGGTGGACTATGGGGTACTGCGCCAGCGACAAAAGTCATTGGAGTTC
>PPDG01000344.1 GCA_002899795.1 Desulfobacteraceae bacterium
AAGAGCGCTTCCAAGGGGAGTCCGATCAGGTAGGTAAAATCGACACGTTCTTCATATGCCTTAAACGCTTCCCGGCAAGCTTTACTCCATCCGCGACCGATAGGACCCGCACCCGCAACAACCGCAACATGCCGGGTATCCGGGTGTAAATTGAGCGCCAAGTCAAGCGTACCTGTATAATTGTTGTCTGTTAAATAACCGGTGACGTTTGGTCCGAGGGACCGATTTTCAACAAATTTGCTTTCAACACCGCCAAATACTATGGGAACACCAGGGAAAAGATCCGGTCCATGCTTCAGCACCAGAGCAACCGCCGAATTAAACACCGGGATAATTAAATCCGGTTTTGGTTTTGAATATTTGTACTGAAAAATATCAAGCAGAATTTGGATGTAGCGCTCGTCATCAAAGTGCATCAGGTCCAGGTACTCGATATTGACAACCATTTTATGGGATGTGCTCGGTTCAAAGACCGATTGAATACCTCGATCCCACTGGTAAGCTACAGGCAATGTCGGCCTGAAAGAAAAGAGCACGAGAACTTTCTTTCGTTCGATTTGCTGCGATGCCAAAAGGGGGGGAGTAAGGAAGACAAACGAAGGCAAAACAAAGAGGAGAGCTCTTGCGAACAGCCACATTGCCAATAAGTTTCTACGTGGTCTGCAGATCTTCATTGCTCTCCATGCCAGTTCACGAGGAATGTAAACCAAGACAAGGTTACCAAACAGTCGACTTCATAGCAAGGAACCAGGTCCTCTGTTGATCTTTTTGCCTGTTTGCGTTACATCACAAAGAACATACAGAACATGGGTGCAAAAAGATGAAGGTAATAAAGATTGGCGGTGGCTCTCTGAAGGATAAAGAGACCATCGAGCATATTTTTGATCTCATCGCTACTCGGGGGCAGGGCAATATTTTCGTGCTCTCTGCCCTGAACGGGGTCACTGACGCCCTCATCGACGGGATGTCTGCGGCTCTAGCCGATGAGAATGCTATCCCTGAGATCATCGGAGATTTGAGGAGCAAGCACACAGTGGTTGCTCGCCAACTAATCTCCAACTGTGACGGTCTCGAAGTGTTCAGCCGGGACCTAGACAAGTCTCTGAGTGAGCTCGACCGTCTGTATTACGGTCTCAATTTCACTCGGGAGATCACACCGAGAATGAGAGACATGATAAGCAGTTATGGCGAACGCTTCATAGTGGAGCTGTTTGCCAGCGCCCTCCGCTGCCGAGGTATCAATGCCGCATGCCTCATGCCTGAAGAAATCGGCTTGTACACGGACGGCAAATTCGGTGATGCCACTGCAAATCTACGCAAAACAACGAACAATCTGCAGCGGAATCTGACGCCCTTACTAAATGAAGGGATGATCCTCTTTATTCCTGGTTTCTTCGGGATAAGTGAGGAGGGCGATATCACTACCTTTGGCCGCGGCGGCAGCGACTATTCGGCAGCAGTAGTGGCTGTGGCAATGAAAGCCGAGACCCTGGAGATATGGAAGGATGTGGACGGTTTCATGAGCGCCGATCCCAAATTCGTGCCCGAAGCGCAACTCATACCGGTTCTCTCTTATGAGGAAGCTGCAGAGCTCTCTTACTTCGGCGCCAAGATTCTTCACCCCCGCACAGTGGAGCCGCTCAGGAGAAACAAGCTCAATATTGCCATCAAGAACACCCTGGATCCGGAGGGACCTGGGAGCCTCATCACCGCAAAAAGTCCCCGGCCCGAGAAGGTGATTAAAAGCGTCACGTATGACACTGATATTGGTATTCTCAAGATCCATGCCTCAGGAGTAGGAGCTCGACCCGGGATTCTGGCCCAAGTGGCTGGTCGGCTCACAGAAAGCGGGATAAACATCAAATCGGTAGTCACTTCTCAAACCTGCATCAGCCTTTTACTGGCACACAATGACCTGGAGACAGGACGCGAGGCCCTTAAGTCATTAAGGCCCAGGTCCTATGGGCGGTTGGAGAAAGTTGATGATGTGGCTCTGGTGGGCATTGTGGGCGAGGGTCTCGCCAAACGCAAGGGCATTGCGGCTCGCTGCTTTGCAGCAGTGGCTGGATGTAATGTCAATGTAGAGATGATCTCATTTGGCCCGTCCCGGGTGGCCCTCTATTTTCTGGTGAGAACCAAAGATTTGCACAGCGCGGTCAACGCAATCCACAGCACCTTCTTTTCAGTGCCTCGGTGCGAGTAAGAATTGCGAGCGGTTTTGAAGTTCTGGAGTATTGGAGTATTGGAGTGTTGGAAAAAGCGAGGGCCCGACTTGCAATTTAAAATGTTCCTTACATTACTCCATTACTCCACCACTCCATCACTCCTGCAAACTCCCCCACGAAGGAAAGACCATTGAACCCCCCTCAGGGGGTAGCCCGAAGCCATTTCCGTTGCCTCCGGATTCTTCCCTTAAATCCCTGTCTTTTGGCGTAGCTGTTCTGAGACCTGACGGGTGAGGTGAACTACTCGTTCAGCCAGGGGTTCGGTCAGGGTGCCGCAGCCGCAGCTGGGGGTGATGATCGACTGGCGAAAGATGGTTTCCAACGAAAGATCATCGCCGACCAATTGCTCCACCTGCTGACGCCAGCGGCTCACCAGAGAATCAGCATTTTCTTTTTTGATATTCTCCGGGTCCATGGTGGGGACTATGCCCCAGGCCACGATACCGCCGCGCTCGATGAAGGAAACGAGATCCTGACGGTAGAGGGCGAAGCGGTCGAAATAGGTATAGGCATCAAAATTGATCACATCCAGAGAACGGCCGAAAAACAGAGACCAATCGGTGTTCGCACAAACATGAGTCCCGGCAAGACCGCCGGCTCTGTGAATATGGCCGGCCACTTCATCAAGCATTGTAGAGATGTCTTCTGCAGAAACGCTGATGAAGGCGGATGATCCGAAGCCAGCCAGAGCTGGCTCGTCAATGAATATAATGGTAGGAAGCGAAAACTGGCTGAGCAGTTCTACCTGCCATTGCGCGTTGAGCGCCAGAGCTTTAACCACCACATCGCGAAGGCGAGGATCATAGAGGGCGAGCTGGCCATTCTCGTCTTTGAGCGTCGCCAGTAGCGTAAAAGGTCCGGTTATCTGTCCCTTCACTGCAGCAGCCGTCGGTTCCTGTCGTTTCAGACGTTCCAAGAAGGCGAAGAAGGTCCTGCCAGTGTCTTCGCCGAAACGGAAGCGTGATTCATCCAGAGAAAGCTCGCCATTTGAGACCGGCAGGTATTCTTCATAGAATGCAAGCAGCTCCTGTTCGAAGCCTGGGTCTGAGACGGCAAACAGAATGCGGTCATTCTTGCGCTCTAGTCCGGGCAGTCCCTCGTTGTATTGCACCATCATTTGTTCACTGGTGTAGGAGGAGAGCTGAGGCCAGGAGGGGATTTCGCCTATCTCCTCAAATACCAAGTCGATGGCTTTTTGCCGATCATGGTGCGGCAGACTGCCAACGAGAGTGGCGGCCCCGTAAGGTTGCCATTTTCTAAAGTGTGCAGACAAGGATTTACCTCCCACTTAACCCGGATGTTTCATGAATCACTTGCTGCGACCACAGATATGGCCGTCCTTCTCGGCGTCCTCGGGTGTTCCTTCGACAGGCTCAGGACAGGCTCCCCCTGCGACGTACCGTTCAGGTACACCTCGGAACCAACCCCCTGCGGTTACCCAGTGGCACGCGCATCCTCTTCGCGCTCGCTGCGCTCCGCTCAGTCCCGCAAGCGGGTTCCCAGTTGCGTGGTCTCGCGACAGCGATTCATGAAACATCCGGGTTAGCTCTCGGAGTCCACCCTTTCGGATGAACCCGGGGTATCAGCGAACAATGCAGTTGTAAGATTATCAAAATTGGGTAGCATACGAGCCAGGTTGTGTCAATGGTGGAGCCACAGGGATTACCCTATTTTTCTTGTCGAAAGTACACGAACAGCCAAAGTGGGAAAATGGTTGACAAAAAATAGCTTATTGATTAGACTTCGGAACGCTTGAGCGGGCATAGCTCAGTTGGTAGAGTACGAGCTTCCCAAGCTCGGTGTCGCGGGTTCGAGTCCCGTTGCCCGCTCCACCGATTCTTCCAGCTGAGTTGGATGAATGTTCGGAGGGAACACGGCGACAGGCCGATGTTCATGTCCCTTTTTGAGGTAGCTGCCCGGTGGGTGTTGAGTCACCGGCAGGAAGCTTACTTCGATTAGTGGATTATTAGGTTATAATCTTACTTGCTTCAAAAGCTAACTTTTGTAGTCAATTTAGTTATAATCTAGTCTGCTAAGAGAAGTGGGCGTAAGCCCACTTTTTTTTTGTATATGGAAACAGAGATCCAAAAACAGATTCGGCAGCAGCTGGAGCAACTCACGGAGGCCCTCGTCGCTTCGGAGGGAATGGAGTTGGTGGACCTTGAGTATCGAAGGCAAGGGCGCCGATGGATGCTTCGGTTGTTTATCGACAAGGACGGCGGAGTCACCTTGGATGATTGCGCCAATATTAGCCGCGAACTGGGAGATCTTCTGGATGTAAAAGATGTAATCCCCCAGGCTTACGTGCTGGAGGTCTCTTCGCCAGGCTTGAATCGGCGTCTCAGAAAAAAGGAAGACTTTTCTCGTTTTGCGGGAGAGAAGGTGCGGCTGCGGCTGGTTGCGCCCATAGATGGGCGAAAGAAAATTGTGGGAGAGCTCGAGGGAGTTGAAGATGAATCGGTTATCGTGGCGGCTCCTGAAGGCCGTTGTTCAGTAGCTCTGAAAGACATTGCCAAGGCCAATTTGATCTATGAGTTCTAGCGCCTGAGAAAATGAGATTTTGGACACAGAATGAGCCCTAATGTTGCAAATCTACTCCGTGGAAAAACGCGTCAGAGTGTGCCAGATGTGGCGGCGCGCAGGCTC
>PPDG01000451.1 GCA_002899795.1 Desulfobacteraceae bacterium
CTCCGCATACCTCTCATGGTCCTGCTGTGCCTTGTCCCTGGACACCACCATCTGTCTCAAGCTCGCCTCTTTACGGCCCAACTACTCCTCCATGTCCCGCATGTATTGTTTGAGAAGGAGGCCCTTGTCTTCGAGTTGGTCCATAACACCATGGATATCCGCTTTACATAGCCTCATGAATCTAGTCATGATTCCCATTTTTTCCTCCTTGCAGCGATCCAAGCCAGTATCTCCTGACTGGCTTGGATCTGCAGAAAATTCGAAATCCGAATATCGAAATCCTAAACAAATCCGAATTTCAAAATCCTAATGTTTCAAACAAAATATTTCCTTTCATCTCATGTTTTAGTTTCGAATTTGGTGTTTTGGTCATTTGATATTGTTTCGAGTTTCGTGCTTAGAATTTCTGATTTTTACTTCCCGCTTCGTCTTCCACTGTAGCCTTCGTATTGAAGGGCCTTGGAGTTTTTCTTCTGTTTTTGTTCGACCTCTTGCGGCGCTCCCTGGAAGGTATCTTCTACCATGTCCCGGAGACCCCCGAGATCTTTCTCCAGACTGGTTGCCACCTTAGGTGAAGCAACCACAGCATTCACCGACCGCTGCGCCTGGAAATATTCTTCGATACGTCTCAGAGCGGACTTCTTGCTCCCCTTCTTGATATCGGTTGCGACTTCCTCTCTGAGCCTGTTGATGTCTTCTTTTACTACCTTTTCCTCCCACTCGCTCTTGTCAATAGAGCTGTAGACTTCCTGTTGGTCCTTGACACAGGCAAGCTGAAAAGCGTCATCCAGGTTCACCGTGTAGGAGCTGTCCTTGTACCGGTAGTGGGCATTGATCCCTTTGATTGCGAATGTCTGCTCTCTGTGGGTGGGCACTCTCAGGGTGAGAAAGATTTTCTTGCTCTGGCCGGAGAGTAAATTGCCCGGATGAACGATTGCATGATTGCCCTTTACCTGGATGGGATAGCCGGAACCATCTACAACTGAGAGGCCATTGGTCAGCGGTATCCGCACCTCCACCGAGGTCGCCACTGCGGCTCTGGTATTGTTGAACTCCTTTTGAAACACCTCAGCGAAAAGGTTGGGATTTTCCAGATAGTAATAGTTGCCGGCCCCTCGGTCGGCGATCCTGGTCATCAACTGCTCATTGAAGTCGGAGCCTACCCCTACTGTGCTGACAGCAAACGTCTTCTCCATCGAGATGGCGGCCATATTTCCCAGTGAAGTCGGGTCGGTGATCCCCCTGTTGGCGAGCCCGTCGGAAATGAGAATAACCTTGCGAGTGTTGCCATTGATTCGGGATGAGAGCAGAACCTCGATTCCTTCCTGGAGGCCGGCGCCGAGATTTGTCCCTCCACCCGCGGCTATACTCCTTATAATTGTCTCCAGTCGCTTGCGGTTGGCAGGTGTAATTTTGATCAGACCCGAGCACCTTTGCACCCCGTCAGAGTAGGTTACCAGTCCGAACCGATCAGCTGCTGATAAACTGGAGAGAAGGCTCAATGCCGCCCGTTTGGCATCATCGATCTTCTTGCCGTTCATGGAACCACTGCGATCCAACACGATCACCATATCAACGTGGTTCGCATCTCCTCGATTCAGGTCAAAAACTTCGTCAGCGGTCAGGGTGAGGGCCAGGGCCGCCATCCCATCGGTTCCAAAGAGGACCTTGTCCTGGGTGAGGTTGCCGGAAAGTGTAACCACGCCGTTTTTTCCCGAAATAACGGGTGGCGACCATAACCTGAAAGGACCACTTTTGCTTGCATACACTATTGCGGTGCAGGTGATGGTCAACAAACATCCTACGAGTAGTAACGATTTGATTCTGTTTTTCTTCATGGTTTTACTCCTTTTTGTTGCAGTACTGGTTTACGCGTCTCTTAGTTCCCATGGTAGCTGAAAGAAATTGAAACACAATTCAAAGAAGTGCAAATAATCACTAGGTTTTTTTTACATAACTTTTACTTGCAATCTGGAACAGTTCTTGTATTCAATGAAACATGGAGTAAGGAGCCAGGAGTCAGAATCCAGAATTAAGGTTTCAGGTTTCAGTGTTCAGGATTCAGCTTTTTGTTTCTTTCCCCTGACACCTGACACCCGACACCTGAAACCCTGAGATAAGGAAACAGGACCCGATGAAGAGACCCAGGGCAAGCATACTTGTGGTTGAAGACGATGTAGCCATCCTGCACGGCTTACTTGATGTTCTCGTGTTCAACGGTTACGAGGCCACAGGTGTGGAAGATGGGGGCGAAGGACTTCAAGAAGCTTTGGAAGGAAGATACGACTTGGTCATCTTGGATGTGATGCTTCCCACCACCGATGGTTTTGCCATTTGCAGAGAAATCCGGAAGAAGAAGCCGGGGCAGGCTGTAGTCATGCTCACGGCCAAAGGCTCTGAAGACGACATCGTGACCGGGTTCAAGGCAGGTGCAGACGACTACGTAAGCAAACCATTCTCATTGAGAGAATTGATGGTCCGGGTTGAAGCGCTGTTACGGAGGGCCGGGAAAAACCTGGGAGACGAACAAATACACTCACACTCCATTTTTTTCGACGGCAAGACACTCATGGCTTCACATAATGACCGCACCGTGGAGCTCACCAGGAGAGAGATGGACATCATTCTCTACCTTCATCGCCACAGGGAGCAGATAGTTTCCAAAAAGGAACTCCTCGGCGAGGTATGGAATTATGCAGACACAGATATTGAGACCCGAACTGTGGATATCCACATCCTCAAACTCAGGAAGAAGATCACCTCCCTGGTTGGGGACACTCCTTTTATAGTGACCGTCAGGGGCGAAGGATATCGCCTGGAGTTTGAAGAGTGAAAAGGCTGAAAATACTCATCCTTATCTTTTGTGTGGCCCTGTCAATTCCACTGGCCTATTTCGTCCTCCGCACCTACCGCAGCCTAGAGCAAGAGGAAGTGGCACAGCTGCGCTATTTTGCCGTAACCATTTTCGACCAAATGGAAGAGGAACTCGCTTCTCTGGTAATCAAGGAAGAGGGGCGGTCCATAGATCAGTATAGATACAATTACGTGGCTCCTGGTCAGGCCCCGGGCTCAGGGAGATTGAGTCGATCTCCCCTGTCTCAACCTCCCAAAGATCGCTATATCCTGGGCTACCTGCAGAACAATCCGGATGGCTCCTTCAACTCACCTCTGGTGGAAGATGACGACAACATCCCCCCGGGATCGAATGCGGTGGTTGCCCAGCTGAATGAGGTGAACACAACCTTCAACCTGAAGCGGTCCACGGTCCCCGAGGGTATTGAGATCAAACCAGCCGAGATGGTTGCCAAAAGGGAAAGAGAAGAGGTCTCAACTTTTGCCGATAAATATCTGGATTCTTCCCGCTCCAAGAAACAAAGATCTTATTTGGGACAGGCCAGGAAAAGAGTCGAGGAAATTACCCCCAGCCAGGCCCTAACTGTTGCCCAGCTGGATGAGAATCAAAAGGAGAGCAAGGCCCGGCAAGAACCAGAAGAGCAAGTGGCAGCCGAGCAAGATCTTGCCCCTATGGCCGCCGACCGGATTGCAGGACAACCTGCTAAAGAGAAAGGACTACGCACGGAGCAATACAGATCTAAAGCTGCGGCCCCGAGCCCCTTGCGGTCCCCGGCAGCTCTTGATACCGAGAAGCTTCAAGTTGAAGTGGATCCAATGCAAGCTGTGTTTATCAACGACAGCCAAGTTTTCATCTTTCGCCGCATTGTGATCAACAATCAAATCTATCGTCAGGGATTCATATTGATTGTGCAGGAATTCCTGAACCACCTGGCCAATGAATACTTTTCCCTGCAGCCAATGGCACAGTTTACCAGTCTGCGGTTGTCAGTTGTGGACCGTGGAAGAGAAACCACAACTGTCCTGTCAGGTGCCCCTGTCCAAGATCCGAACTTTTCTCTGGAGCGGACCTTTCCCCGCCCTTTTTCCTTTGTGCGCGCTACCCTTACCTCTGACCGGATCCCCAAGTCTGTGGGCCGCACAACCCTGAACATTATGATGTTTGTCCTTGCCTTTATCATCCTCATTGGACTGTTTGCCATTTATCAAAGTGCACGGGCCGTGGTGGCCCTGTCGGAACGGCGCTCGAGGTTCGTTTCATCGGTCACCCATGAGCTCAAAACCCCATTGACCAACATACGGATGTACATAGAGATGCTGGAGCAAGGGATCGCCCGCGACCACGAACGGGAGCAAGAATATTTCAGGATTTTAGGATCGGAGAGCTCCCGCTTATCCCGTCTGATAAATAACGTTTTGGAATATTCCAAACTGGAGAAAAAGCAGGTACATCTAGACCTGCAGAGAGGCACTCTCCAGGAGGTGATCCAGGAAGTCAAAGAGGTCATGCAGGAGAAGCTCGTTCAGGAGGGATTCGATCTGCAGGTGGAGAGAGAGGAAGTGCCACCCTTCAAATACGACCGGGAAGCTATGATTCAGGTTCTTATCAACCTGATTGATAACAGCATGAAATTCGGCAGGTCATCGCCTACCCGCCGAATTACCATCAAGATCTGGCCCGAGGGAGATACTGTGAAGATCTCCGTATCCGACACCGGGCCGGGGATCCCTGGCTCCGGCTTGAAAAAAATATTCGAGGACTTCTACCGGGTGGACAGTGACCTGACACGAACCACCGGGGGAACCGGTATAGGGTTGGCTCTAGTGAAAAAGCTTGTCACCACAATGGGGGGCGCGGTCACGGCGAAAAACAACGACGGTCCCGGATGTACGATCACTATTACGATGCCTGCCACAGGCGCATAGAGCAGAGCGTCTATCGGTCAAATTGTCAAATCCTAAAAGTCGATAATTAGTTGATTAGAAAATTGGAAAATTAGTTAATTA
>PPDG01000521.1 GCA_002899795.1 Desulfobacteraceae bacterium
CCCGCCCCTACATGCACACTATTCCACCTCGTCGTGCGTTTGATAGATCAGTTTGAACTTGGTCTTCAATTCAGTAATAAGAGCTTTCTCATCCTGTACGTCTCTGGGACGAATATACAAATGCCTGAATCCTGCTGGTGCGTACTCATAGGTGGAAATGATACTGACCATACGCCCGCCATGAGCACGGATCACGTCGGTGACCTCCCTGATAGCACCTGGTCGGTCCTCTATCTCGAAGCAAAGTTGCAAGGGTGCTTGTTGGATACCTGAGACAGAAACCATGGCACGAAATACATCGCCTTTGGTGATAATGCCCTCCAATTCTCCCTTTTGATCGATAACAGGCAGGGCGGAAATTTTATGTTTGAGCATCAATGCCGCTACTTTGCCTACGGTCTCGTCAGCTCTGGTAGTACGAAGATTCTCCGACATCACCTTTGCAACCTTCAGCTTGTCTAACAGATAGTAGAGTTCATGAATATCCAGTGTGGTTGCTTGTGAAGGGTGTGCCTCTTTTAAATCCCGGTCAGAAACGATGCCGGTGAGACTATCTTTTTTCAATACCGGTAGATGCTGAAACCCATGCTGTTTCATGAGTTTGGATGCTTTCATTATGGACGCATCCTCATCTATGGTGACGACGTTCTCGCTCATCCAGTGTTTTACAAGCATGTTAGGCCTCCTTTACCTTCACTGAGGTATGTCTAACAACAGCCAATGAAATATTTGTGCCAGCTGTTCATGTCTCATATGTAGCTGGAATTATATTGCATTTGCAGCTGTCATCGTATCGCAAGTTCAGACAAACTTTACAGCTTGCAAAGAACACTCGCAGGAGTGCTCTGTGGAGAGGTGCAGGTGTTACCGAGCCGAAATAATCCTCTATTCAGTTAGACGCCTCTCAAAGCATTCCTTATCCTCACTACCTTTTCCGCCTCCAGAACGGTGTGGGTAATACTCCCTCAGCACCCGCTGGATTATTCGCTTCAAACGATCTGTATTTCCAATCTTCTCCACAAAAGCGGCAGCACTTTGAACGACAGGATCGTTGGCATCCTCTGTGGGGAAGGTGTGGATTATTACCGGCAAATGCGCATATCGATGCCTGAGTCGCTTCAAAATGGTCAAACCACCCACGTAGGGTATTTCGAGATCCAGGATCAAGAGATCAGGAGGGCCATCCACATTCATCTTCCTCAAGATGTCCCGGCCATCCGTAGCCACCTCCACCCTGTAGCCTTCCTTGAGCAGTTCGCGCCGCAAAAAATTACGCACGTGCCGATTGCGATCCGCAATCAATATGGTGAAACCAGCCGGCATAGCATTTCCTCTCATGTTCGTTAGACCCTATGAGCAACAGCTATGCCAGAGATTTATAAAGAGTTAAATATTTGAATATATTAAGGATAATGTAATAAATTGGAGGTGGGGAGACAGGAGTGAGTGCCGGGGTTTTTTACAACCTGTAAAAGGAAAGAGCGTCCGTGGTCAGTTGGCCGTTGCGCTCCAACGTAAGAACCGTTCAAATCGTTAAAGTCGTTGAAACCGTTGAAGTCGCAAGATCGCGGCTAACCTGCCCGCCATCGCGACTCGCTCAGGCGAGGCGGGCGGGAAAGCCGCTCCCACAGGAGAATCTAGAAGAGGAGCTGGGCAAGGCACAACCAAGAAAAAGTGGCCAATACATACCCTCTCTATTCGACCACGGACGACTAACGACGGACAACGGACGCAGCGAGTGAGTATCAAGAGCTGCTGACCGAGGTCTCGATCTTAAGGCGGTACTTTTCTATCTTGGCCTGTAAGGTCGGGCGGGAAAGTCCCAGGAGCTTAGCGGCGCGGGACCTGTTGCCGCCGGTAAGGTTGAGGGCTTCGCTTATGACAATGCTTGCGGTATCGTCTATGAGAGAGTCGAAGAGATTTTCCTCGTGACTAGAGGCGATCCTTTGTTTAAACCATTGTCTAATAGTTTCAGTTATAGAATCCTTGTCTACACTCTTGATTTCAGGGCCACCATGAATAGCCTTGCTCAGGTCTTCCGCGCCAAGAGGAACGCCCCGGTTGAAAATTAAGGCCTTCTGCAGGGTATTCGCCAGTTCACGAACATTTCCAGACCAGGAATAACTTTGTAACACAGACTTGGCTTCCGAGGTCATTCCCGGATTGTCCATTTTCATATCTGCGGATAGCCGGGCAAGAAAGTAGTCTGCCAGAGGTTCAATATCTTCTGAACGTTCCCGCAGAGGCGGGAGCCAGATGGTTACCACCTTGAGACGAAAGTAGAGATCCTCCCGAAAGCGTCCTTCAGCGATGGCAGCTTCCAGATCACGGTTAGTGGCGGCGACAATGCGGACATCAACGGGGATGGGCTCGCGTCCACCTAACCGTTCGATGCTTTTCTCCTGGAGCAAGCGCAGAATCTTGGCTTGAATGCTAAGGGGCATGTCACCAATTTCGTCCAGGAAAATTGTACCACCATTGGCCTGCTGGATTTTTCCTACCCGTCGACTCACCGCCCCAGTGAAAGCCCCCTTCTCGTAACCGAACAGTTCGCTCTCCAGCAGGGTCTCTGGGATGGCCACACAGTTGATAACTAGAAAAGGTCTGTCGGCCCGCATGCTATGCTGATATATGGCTCGAGCCACCAGTTCCTTACCCGTGCCGGACTCGCCACGGATGAGGACAGTAGCGTCGGTGGAGGCCACCCGGCCGATGGCCTTATAAACCTCCTGCATAGGTTTGCTTCTGCCGATGATGGCATCCGGCGACGGAGTGTCGGAGGTCCCGTCCATCTCCACCCTTGAGCGCATGATTCGACCGGCTTCGAGAGCATTCTTGATCACAATCAGAATGTCCGGGATATGAAAAGGCTTCAGCACATAATCGAATGCCCCCTCCTTGGTGGCTTCTATGGCGGTTTCTGTTGTGCCGTAAGCGGTCATGATGATAATCGGAAGCTTGGGCTCAACTTTGCGCATTGCCCTTGAGCCCTCCAGACCGTTCATTCCAGGCAGACGCACATCCATGATGACCAGATCAGGAGGAGATTCTTCAACGATCTCCAGCCCAGCCTCGGCAGTGGCCGCGGTTTGTACGGTATGGTCCTCCTGGGTCAGGAGCTTTTCAAAGCTCTGTCTCAACTGTGGATCATCGTCAACTATCAGGATCTTGGCCAAACCACTTACTCCTTACTAGGAAGAGTGATGGCGAAGGTCGCCCCTCCGCCCTCCCTGGACTTGAGGCTGAGCCAGCCCCCATGTTCCCCCACTATACGAAAAGCAATGCTCAAACCGAGGCCGGTCCCCTCCTCTTTGGTGCTGAAAAAAGGTTGGAATAGCTTTTCTTGAATCGACTCGGGGATACCGGGGCCATTGTCGCTCACCCGGATAACTACCACCTGGCCTAGGGGCTCAGCTACGCCCTCCTCCTCACGAATGACTATGGAACCGCCGTCACCCACCGCCTCGCATGCATTTACTAGAAGGTTAATCAGGGCTTCTTTCAGCTGTTCGGGATCTGCCTCTATCTGAGGAAGCCGCCTCGGCCGCTCAACTTCTACCTGAACCCTGTAGGACTCCAACCGATGCCTGAGGAGCTGGAGAGACATATCTACAACATCTGAAGGACTTATCTTCTGCATTTTCAATTTAGCTGGGCGGGAAAACTCCAGGAAGTTCTGAACGATGGTGTCGAGACGACGAATTTCTTCGGAGATTACCTCAAAATCCTCTTGCTGGGTTGGAGAAAGCTCCAGCGTCCGTTCCAGAGAAAAAAGCCTCATGTTCACAGAAGTAAGCGGGTTACGGATGGTGTGAGCCACTCCGGCCGCCAGTTTGCCCACCATGGCCAGCTTCTCCGCCTGGAGAAGATGTTCCCGGCTTTCCTCTAACTGCATCTCAGTCTGATCCACGTGGTCGACCAAGCTATCCATCCGGCTGCGCAGGGCTTTCACCTCGTCGGGCAATCGGATGCCAATATCACCAGCGGTTACCCCCGTCGCCAGTTGTCGGATGGGCCTCAGTACCTGGGTGAGCAGAACATAGGCGAGCAGGACGCCAAGGAGCAGGACGCAGGGTATGGCCACAAGAACCATTTTGTTGACAACCTGCGCCTCTGCGCGACTCTGTGTGCGGGCCAGACTGATTCTCTCTTGGTTTATCTCCTTGTATTGCTCGCAGAGAGCCTGGATCGCAAAAAATTTGACTCGCACATCCCAATGGTGTTTGGCGCCAGCTTCCCGCTCATCGGCCTTGTACAGTTCAATCACCAGATCCCGGGCAAAGACATAACGGAGATACTCCGATTCGATCTGACTGAGAATACTCCGCTCCTCACCTGTTAGGGCCGATACGCGAGCTTTCTTCATCCAGGTATTGAAAGATTCGTTGAGTTGCTCCAATTGCTTAAGCCAGTCAGAGTTGCCATCCAGGAAATAATAGGTAGTGAGACCTTTTTGCCTGACCAGGGCAGTCTCCAGCTCTTCCGCCGCCTGTAGTCCAATCACCGCAGTGTCAATAACCGAGGTGAAGAGATGATCCATCTGGTGGGTGTGCCACATCGCCACCACACCACCGGCCATACTGGTTAGCACCAGGGCAACCAGAAGCATCAGGATACGGGCGCGCAGGCTGATTCGTTTCCAACTCCTCATACCGCTACCATCTCCAATAGCTGCAACTTCTTCACGGCCATTTAAGCACAGAGGGATCTCAGGATAGTGCTTTAGCCCGGATATTTCATGAATTGCTGTCGCGAGACCGTGGAGATGTGCGTGCCACCTGGCAACCGCAGGGTGTTGGTCCCGAGGCGTACCTGAACGGTACGTCGCAGGGTCTGACAC
>PPDG01000225.1 GCA_002899795.1 Desulfobacteraceae bacterium
CAGGGTGGCAAAGGGAAAGAAGTCTGCTTGCACTTTCAAACTTGCCTCGTTTATTTTTCCCTTAAAATCCAGACGGGCTGCTTGCTCTTTGTCCCAACTCCTCAGTCTGCTCATGGTAGCCTTGTCTACGGTCAGCTTCAATTTCAGAGCGCCCAGCAGGTGCTCAACCTGGCTGTTGCGAATTTCGAGCTGGTTCAAAGTGAATCCCCAAGCCGATTCGGTCGGTTTGGCTGCTACTGCTTCTGCGGCCGCCAGAGCCAAGCCGCCTATGCGCCAGCGTCCTTTCTCATTGTGATCAATAATTACTGTGGTATCCTTAATGACAAGCTTCTCTATATGAGCTCTTTTTTTGAAGAGGGGTCTCCAGTGGAGTCGTATAGTTGCCTCCGGTACGTAAAGGACCTGAGCGTCCGCCACCGTTGCCCGCAGGTCACGCAAGACCAGTTTGCCGGTGAAGGGGTTAAAGTCCACGTCTCCCACCCTGGCAACATCAAGCCCGTGTGACATCAAATACTGCTCGGCCGCGTAGTCGATTCCGTATGGCACGGCTGTGAGTATTGCCGCCGCCAGAAGTGGGATTGTGATGAAAACAATCCAGTACCAGTTGCGCCGCAAAAAGTGCGGCGCCTTTCCTCTATTCGAATTTTCGTTTTCTTTCATCTTGCTAGGTGAGACCTTCTATTATGAGTGTACGACCCAAACTGCCAATCCACCGCTTTCCTGAAGGACCTTGCTGGTGGTGCTGCCCGCTAAATACTCTTTGACGCTTGAATGCCCTTGGCGACCGAGGACTATGGTGCCAAAGTTGTTACTCCTGGACTCTTTGAGGATGCCCGCAGCCGCATTTCTGCTGCCGCCAACTACTTTGGTGCTGATTTGCTCCTCCCTGAGCTTCTAATGTTCATCTTTTTCCTCCTCGGCTCACTCCCTTGAATCTCTCTGTCCTGGCAGGGGTGCACCGCTTGAAAGGCTGATGCTGAGTGGCCTGCGCTCGTCGTGGGCGAGATAAGTAGTGGTAGTGGGGAAAGCGAATTCTATCCCTTCTTTCTCAAATTCATGCATAATTTGTAAATTGACTCTCTCACTGAAGGCGACGAAGGCCCAGTAGTCAGGCGGATGGTACCAGTAGATCATCAAGATATTTAGAGATGCGTCGTTAAATTCGTTGAAATAGACCCTGGGAGGAAAGTCGGGATGCATACCCTCGTGGTTGTCGAGAATATTTCTGATGATATTCACCGCCTTCTCCACCTTTTGTAGGGGTGTGTCGTAGGTGATGGTGATGTTAGAAAGTCGCCGGATGGAAGGCCTGTGCCCGATGTTCTCTATGTTGGCGCTCGCCATCTTCTCATTGGGAACTGTGACAAGGTGGCCGGTGAGGGTGCGGACCCTAGTGGAGCGGAAGCCGATTTCTTCCACCACACCATCGTTCCCCTCAACTACTACCCGTTGACCAACTCTGAAAGGTTTGTCCAGCATGATTACTATGCTTCCGAAGAAATTCTTTAGCGTATCCTGCGACGCCAGTGCTATTGCCAGGCCACCAATGCCCAGGCCAGCCAACAGGGTGCTCATTGGTTTTCCGGAAATGGCCCGCAGGAGATAGATAGCGCCAACCGCGATGACAATGACGCGACTAAAGATGCGGACCATCTGCACAAATGTCTGGTCCACACCAGTCTCTTCCCGCTGGGCATATTTTGTTAGCTCGTATTGCACCACATCGAGAAGACCATAAACGAACAGAATCACTGCCAGAATGCCAAGAACACCTATAGCTCCATCCGCAATCCGGGTGACCATCGCTGGCAGCTGGATGATTGATTTGGCGGCATAGACGGCAATAGTGGCCAGGAGCAACCGGATGGGCCAGATAGCCGCTTTGAGTAGGAGGCGAAGGCGCATCTGTTCCTCCGACTCTCTGAGGGCAGCCGTCATGCCGGAGAGGAATTTACCGCTCAGTCTGGAAACCAGATAGACTGCGAAAACCACGATAACTATAAGTACATAGCGCCACCAGGCATATTTCCACAACCACTCCGGGAAAAAAGCTTTCTGGGTCTGGAGGTAGACAGCAGCCACCCCTATGAGTGCTACTACCCGGAAAGCGCTTTTGAACTTTGCCAAAGTCCTTTCCGGTAATGCATCTTGCGCGGCGGCAGGCAGAGCACCACGGAGCCGGTCCAGAAGTCCTACAACCTGGAAGAGCAGTAAGATGATGGCGAGAGCCAGTATCAATGTTTCCAGTCCATGAAGGATTTGGCGCAGCTGACCAGGGAGGACAAGAGGAACTTCCGCCAGTCGGAGGAGCAAGGCGGCAAAAGCCAGCCGGAGTGGCGGCAGCAAGAGGGACAGGTTCCAAACTTCTGGATCCAAGCCTTTCTTCTCAACGGAAGCCTTGATCTGACGGTTGGCTGAGCGCCAGAGGGTTTCGAGAATGAGGAAACCGATGACGAGAACTCCCAGGCTGGCAATGAACCGCCAAAGCTCATTTCCCACTGTCACTTGATGAATGAGGGTGTTTATTTTGTCAAAAAAAGCTTGCCATTTGCTCATAGGAGATCGCCTCCTTTTAAAGAACGAAAATTGTATTGATAACTCTGACCAAAGATCCAATGACTATTTCCAGGGTTTTTAAAAACCATTTCTTTTTTTTGAACCAAGCTACTATTGATCAGGGGACGTTGTTAACAAGTTATACGTATTGGTTTCTCCACAATATTCCTGCGATTACAGAGGAGTATAAGCTCCTGTTCGCGGCCTCTCTTCGTGGTTCCATGATGTATCCTGGCAGATCATGCTCCCCGGAGGACATTTTCCCCTCACAGCATTAGCATGCAACCTCATAAATAGCTCTGTAAAATTTGGAAACACCGTCCGCAATATCCTTCTCTGTACTCTTAAAAAATCAGAGAAAGAATTAAATCTCGATAAAGCTCGGCAGCGTCCACTACTTGCTGAAAAGAGATCGACTCTTCTGGGGCGTGCGCCTTATCCAGTTGACCAGGTCCGAGGAGAATGGGCTTGACGCCGGAAGCCCAGAGCTGATTGGCGTCGGAGTGGCTGGGGAAGGGCTGAGGCTCCCAGGCAAGAGAGTGGCGGGAGTAGGTAGCCTGCAGGGCCTCCACCACCGAGCCTCTTTCTGGCAGTTCATAGCCTGCTTCGATGGTGGCAAGGCGGATGCTGGTATCAACCTGGGGACTCTCTTTCTGGACTCTGTCTACAATCTCTTCCAGCTCCAGGGAAATATCACCTATGGGAGCGTGGGGTGGCAGGTGAACATCCAGCCAGGCCTCACACCAGTCGGGGACGGCAAAACCGGCCTGCGTGCTCAGGAGATTCCGGATATTGTAGACGCCTTCCGGCCGATCATTTACCATGTAGTGGGAAATGTGCAGAAGTAAGCCGAGCATGGTCTCGATGGGATTCTGATCCCGGCTGGCCAAGGAGGCATGTACCCTCTTGCCCTTGGCACTCAGCTGGACTTCCATGTAGCCGTAGCAACTGAGACATGGGCAGAGGTCCGTGGGCTCTGCTAAGATGGCCCAGGGGAAATGATAAGCCTCCATCAAGCGCTCAGCGCCGTCTCCCTCTTCTTCCTCTCCCACTACCATAACCAGGGCAACCGGTAGCTGCCGGTGTCCAGCTTCCCACAAACTCAAGTACGCCTCTATCATCGCGGCACAACCTGATTTCATGTCGGCTGCCCCCAAACCAGAGACCAGATCATCCTGTTCCTCGTAACCATAGTTCTCCAGATCATAGGCCACCACCGTATCCAGATGGCCAATGAGGGCGACACGAGCATCTGTATCCGGTGGGACCACAATCAGGTTGTAGCGGCTGTCGTCCACTTCCTGGCGGATGACCGGTAGACCTTTCTTTTTAAGATGGCCATGAAGGTAGGCAAGGATCTCCTCCTCCTTGCCCGAAGGACTGTAGATGTCCATGAGGCGAAGTAAAAGCCGGCGCAAACGCTTTGGATCTATGGCGGAATTCTGTTTAATCATCCTTACTGCGCAAACGGCGGGGCTGGGACCGCTCGTTTTCTTTCTTGCCCTTAAGCTGCTTCAGTTGGTCGGAGAGGTTAAGAGTAAAATAGATGTGTTGTTGGGGATGCCCGAATCCCATTTTCCTGAAGAAATGGAGAGCAGGCAAGTTGTCCGCCTCAGTGTCCGTCAGCAGCATACGTACACCGTCCTCCAGCATGAGATCCTGGAAATGCTTGAAGAGTTTCAGCGCAATTCCTTTTCTCTGCAATTCTGGTTCCGCGCCCAACCAGACAAGCTGGCCGTACTTCCAGGCGGACTGGGTCTTCTCTATTGTGGTTCCGAGAATGAAACCCACAATCTCGTCATCAATCTCTGCTACCAGGCAAAATTCGGAATCGCTCTGGAATAGGTTTATTACCTCGTACTCGTCCCAGGTCCGATAGAGATTCGGTACCTCACGTGCTGTAAATATTCTCTCACCAAGATGAAACACATCCGCCAGGTCATCAATTTCCATCTGGCGAACTACTACACTGCTTTTCTTCTTTTTATTAGGATCGCCTTCATCCATGATTGTTATGTTCCTCTTTGCTTGGTTATTTGCCATACCTATCTTCGCCCTAGAAATAGCCAAGACAGGAAAACGCTACAAAGATATTATCACGTCTCTCCTTTTGAGTCGTCAAGATTCCCAACTGGATTATAAATCACTTTTCAATACTCTGCGAGTGCATGACCTATACCTAAAATGCGGCTGGATTTTAAAAAAGTCAATCTCCTGAGCGACTGAGCAAGGAAGTCAAAGTTGCGGCAGAAGTGGTGGCGGTCAGAGGTAGTCTGGGCAG
>PPDG01000524.1 GCA_002899795.1 Desulfobacteraceae bacterium
CTAAAATATAATAAAACCCGCAATCCGAAATCTTCCTTAGTGCCGCTCTCTAAGTTTCGGATTGAGAATATCCCGCAATCCCTCACCAAATAGGTTGAAAGACAGTACCACTACCAGTATGGCTATGCCTGGAATAAAGGTCAGCCAAGGTGCATCAAACAAGTAATTCTTGCCATCCGAGAGGATGTTACCCCAGGTGGCATCCGGCGGAGGAACCCCAAAACCCAGGAAACTCAGGCCAGCCTCCGTCAGGATTGCCCCCGCGATACCGATGGTGGCCGAGACCAGAACCGGAGCAATGGCATTGGGCACCATATGGCGGAAGATAATTCTCCAGTCTGGTACCCCCAAGGCCCGGGCCGCAGCAACGAAATCCTGCTCACGCAAAGAGAGAAACTCGGCCCGGACAAACCTCGCCGCCCCCATCCAACTGGTGATACCAATGACGATCATGATGTTGTATATGCTCGCCGGCAGTAATGCGACTACAGTGAGGATTAAGAAGAAACTGGGAAAACAAAGCATGATATCGATCAGGCCGGTGATGACCATATCAACTGATAGAAAGTGGGCACTGAAAACGTGGAGAAGCCCCCGGGAATCGCTATCTCGCTGCACTACTAAAGCGGCTGCAATGGCAACGGCCGCAAGGGCGAGAACGACCAAAATCAAAGTGGATAGTTTGCCCCATCCCAGTGCCATCCAAATTACCAGGACGGCAATGAGGACCTCCCCTACCCGAATTGGGTTTTGGCCGTAGTAACCGGCCAGTCCACCCAGTAGAATCCCGATGAACACGGCGATCCCAACTGCCACAAACCCCACGGATAGAGACACCCATGCCCCCTGAAGCATGCGGGCGAAGACGTCCCTCCCCAGTTCGTCTGTACCCAGGAGATAGACGCCCATTGGCGGCATTTCCTCTGGGAGCAATGATTCCATGTTGGGACGAGACAGTGGCGGTCGGAGCTTTTCCTGGAGTCTCACCATACTGGGATCCAGAAGCGGGGACGTACCAAAGGTAAGGAGTCTACCAGTTAATGCAATGACAAAGAAAACGAGAAAAATGACGAGGCCCATCAAGGCAAGACGGTTCTTACGGAGCTGGATCCAGAACTCCTGCAGCCTGGTTTGTTGCGGCGGCAGCTCAAATGAATCAGTTAAGAAGGTATGTTCAGAGGCAGAATCCTGCACGTTTCACCTCGTTCTGCACGTTATTAGTTATTCGTTATCCGTTACAAGGTTGACTAATCATTTTTTAAGAGACCTCGTAGTCCACAGTTCCTAGTGCTTAGTGCTTAGTAAGTTCACAATTTAATCCTCGGATCCACCACCATGTAGAGCAGATCGGAGATAAAGGTCCCGACCAGCACCAAAATCGCTGATACAAAATTAACTGTAATTATAAGGGGATAATCCCGAGCAAGAATCGCCTCGTAGGCCAGGCGCCCAATTCCGGGCCAGGCGAAAATGGATTCGATGATCACCGAACCACCGATGAGTCCAGGTAAAACCAGGCCGAACATGGTCACAAACGGCAGCAGAGCGTTGCGCAGGGCGTGTTTGTAATGCACCTGTTCCTCAGGAAGCCCTTTGGCCCTGGCGGTGCGAACATAATCCTGGCCCTCCACTTCCATCATCTGATTACGTACATAACGTGACAGCACAGCTATTCCCGCTGTTGCTCCCAGAATTGAAGGGATCACCAGGTGCCAGACTCGATCCATAAACCTGGTAACGACACCGGCTCCGCTCAACCCAAATGTTTTCATGCCAATAACCGGGACATGAAACGTACTCACCACAAAAATGATCAACATGTACGCAAAGAAGAATCCCGGTATAGAGATAAGCAGATAAGCAAAGAAGGTGGTGGTTCGATCGTATACACCACCTCGCCGTATGGCCGCCTGAATGCCAACTGGAAAAGAAAGGGTCCAGGTGATCAGGGTACCGACTATGAAGAGCGGCAGACTGTTGAGAAAACGATCGTACAGCTTGGCCAGCACGGAGCGACCGTCTTTCCATGACACGCTTTTTCCCGTGAACAGATCCCGGTAGAAAAAAAAGTACTGCTGGTGGAGCGGCTTATCAAGGTGAAACTGCTGGCGAAACTGCTCCAACACCTCTTTGGTGAACTTTGGATTGAGAGGATCAATCTGACTGGGTTCTCCAGGCGCCAGATGTATGACGGCGAAGGAGATCACCGAGATGAAGAAAAGGGTAATCGTTTTCTGCACCAGGCTCCGTCCAAAAAAAGCAAGCATCTACTAGCCCTCCGCCTGAAAGGTTGGCACATCTGGCAGCTTGATCCATTTGTTGAAAAAGAAGGTATAATTGCCGGTCTTGGTTGGCCTTATCTTTTCATATTGTACTTTACCAGAGGGATCCCTCTCCATGATGACTATGCGTTTGTCCAATAGTGCCGTCCACTTTCGAACGAAAAGAAAGGTGTAGGGCTGCTCCGCAGCTATTATCTCGTGCAACCGGCGGCAGTCTGACACCTGCCGCGCTCGGTCATATTCCTGCCTAATCCTTATTATTAGATCGTCTGCTTCTTTGTTTTTGAACCCAACGAAATTGAGCTGATATGGCCCTGTCTGACTTGAATGCCAGATCTGATAGAGGTCCGGCTCAATGCCCATGCTCCAGCCAAGTATCAAAGCGTCGAAGTCCAACTTGTTTACTCTCTCCTGGATGAACACGGCCCACTCGAGCAGGTCTGTTCGAACGTCAACGCCTATCTTACGCCAGGAGTTCTGGGCTATAGACAGGATCGCCTTGCGGATATCGTTGCCTTGGTTGGTGATCAGGGTAAACTGAAGCCGCTTGCCGTCTTTCTCCAGCCACCCATCTTGGTTACGGTTCCAGCCCGCTTGAGCCAGCAACTGCAAAGCACCTTCTGGATCGTAGGGAAGCGGCTGGATTGCATGGTCATAGAAGTCGGTCTGCTTGGGAAATGGTCCGGTGATATTTCCCCCCTGGTTGTAGAGGACGTAGCGGATAATCTTTTCCACGTCGATGGCCATGCCCAGGGCCTTGCGCACCCTCAGGTCGGCGAAAGGTTGTCGCCGCAGGTTGTAGCCAATATAGGTGTAGCCAAAACTCAGCCCGGCAAAATTTTGGTACCTGGGGTCATTTCTGAGGCGGTGAACTTGGTGGGGCTGGACCCCATAGCTGTCTACGGTTCCAGCATAAAATTCCATTTCTTGGGTCAACATATCTGGAAGGATACGATAGGAATACCTCAGATAGTTTGGCGGGCCTTCCCAGTAATCATCAAAACGATCCAGCAAAATGTACTGGTCGGACTTCCACTCCCGAAAGCGGAAGGGTCCGCAACCAATGGGGTCTCGATTGAAATTGCTCTGCCTGATGGACATGTTTTCGTGATCCAGGCCACGTCTCTGAGCCTCATCCCGTAGTGCCTCAGAATTCAGCAGGTGCTCCGGCAGAATCCCCATCATCCAGGTCCCCAGCGCCGGCGAGTAAAGACGTTTGTAGACTATACGGACGGTTAAAGGATGCAGCACTTCCACCGTTTTAACCGGCTCATAGTCAGGTAGCCGTGGTGAGACATTGGCCGCATCCATGATGGCATCATAGGTGAACTTGACATCATAACCATCAAAGACGTGGCCGTCATGGAATCTTACCCCGGGCCGAAGTTTGAAAAGAATGACGGGATTATGCTCCACCGGCGGCAGCAGGATCTTGGCATACTCCTTCTGCTTTGATTCAAACTCCGCAGGTTTCACTCCGACAAACCGTTCAGCCTGGAAGGATGTAAAATAGGAGGCACCCAAAAGTTTTTCCAGATTGTCAAATATGTCCTGATCCACCCGCTTAAGTCTCAGCTTAATTCTCGGGGGAGCAGAGATCTGCAGTCGCACTTTGACCTTGTTGCCGTCCGGTAGGGTTTCAATGACCTCTTCCAGTAGCTGCTGTGCCGGCAAAACCTCTATCGCCTCAATGTTGCTCAGTGACAGAGAAAGTGAATCTGTTCCCTCAGCCTTCCTGCCTCTGGCCTGAACAATCAAGGTGGCCAACCCCTCAGCATTTGGGTGCCCAAGATTGGGAGCCTCTGCCCGATCATTTACATAAAAGTAGGCCTCCTCGTGAATCTCCCAGCTGGTTGCCAGACGAGGACGGAAATTCAGATTTTCGTCATAGTCAAGCAGTCCCTCGAATACCAGCCCATTGATATCACTACTGGCACTGTCCGCTGAGAGCGCGGGATTGAGCACCTGCGCGTCACCAATGGACGCAGTGACATATTCTTCCAGCCTCTCCGGATTACCCCTGGTCTGCTCCTCGTAGGTAGGCACCCAGAAGTAAGACTGCAGCAGGAAAAGGAGGACAATGATAGGAAGACCTATGAGTAATCGCCGTGTGGTCAAAGAAACACCTCTATAAAAGAAAGTTTAGCATGAGAAGGCGGTTTCTCAAGCCTCGACCCGGCCCCCGGGCGCAGTTGCTAATTCTATTCTTTTTCCAAGTGACTGTCCACACTTGTCCTTCTTGTTTGACGCGTAGAAGGGGAACGAACAGGAGGCAGACGGCAGTTAACAGTTGGCAGTCTCTGGAATGGACGAATAGTCTTTTGCTGCTTGCTGCCCGCCTGTCCCGAGCGTAGTCGCGGGGCTGCAAAATGCCTACTGAACTAGCCCGGATATTTCATGAATTGCTGTCTCGAGACCACGAAGATGGGCGTGCCACTTGGCAACCGCAGGGTGTTGGTTCCGAGGCGTACCTGAACGGTACGTCGCAGGGGCCGACACCCGAGGACGCCAGGAAGGACGGCCATATCCGTGGTCGC
>PPDG01000423.1 GCA_002899795.1 Desulfobacteraceae bacterium
TCTCGTATGGCCCCTACTCGACCGTCCATCATATCCGAGGGGGCTACCATGTCTGCCCCTGCCTCAGCATGGGACAGAGCTGTGCGCGCCAGAAGATCTAAAGTGGCGTCGTTGTCCACGTCCCCGTCCTTTATTACCCCACAGTGTCCGTGGCTGGTGTACTCACACATGCAAACGTCAGTGACTACGAGGAGGTCATTGACCTTTTCCTTCAGATCCTGGGCGGCCTGTTGGACAATCCCGTCTTGGGCATATGCCCCCGAGCCCACCTCATCCTTCGCCTCCGGAATACCGAAGAGCAGGATTGCAGGAATACCCAGGTCCCTCACCTCGGTCGCATCCTTCACCAATTCATCAACGGACAGCTGGAAAACCCCAGGCATGGAACCTATAGGATTGCGGACACCACTCCCGGGAACCACAAAGAAAGGATAAATGAAATCATTGGCTGACAGGCTGGTCTCACGCACCATACGCCGCACTATTTCGCCACGTCGCAACCTCCGCGGCCTGTAGTTGGGGAAAAACATAACTACTCCTAAATAATAAATGCCTAAAGTGTACTAAAATGCCTAGAATGCCTAAAGTTAGCTGAAATGAGCTAAAGTGCCTAAAATTCTAACACAAAATACCTCTCATGGGCACATATCAGTTGTGAATCGTTATCACAAGAAAAACGAAAGTAAGAAAATTAGGAAAGTGGTTATGTGAAGGGTCCGAGTACGAAAGCCTTTAATCTCTCAATTCCTGAATCTCTAAAACTGTAAGCAGTGAGCAGTAAGCGGTAAGCCGTGAGAACGCTTTCAACGACTATAACGAATAAATAATTCTCTAATCGACTAATGAACAAAACGCCTTGTGCCTTACGCCTTGTGCCTCTCCTCTATCCTTAGATCGTTTCCGCTATCTCTGCATCGGTGAGATAACAAGCCGGATCTGACGCCCACAGATCGCCTGTCACCGCCTCGGGGCGAACACGGAAATTGCCAGCGCATATATCCAGCCAACGACAGGTGGCGCATCGGCCGGTCACGTACTGTTTTTTGTCCTTCAGACGAGCCATGAGTGGATCTGACATGTCAGTCCAAATCTCACTGAATGGTCGTTCCCGCACGTTGCCAAAAGAATGGTGCCGCCAGAACTGGTCCGCGTGTACCTCGCCGTCCCAACTCACACAACCAATGCCGCGTCCCGAGCTGTTCCCCTCATTCATTTTCAACAGCTCCAGCACCTCTTGTGCTCGTGAGGATTCCTCCTCGAGCATCCGCAAATACACATACGGCCCGTCAGCATGGTTGTCCACGGTAAGCACCTCTTTCGGCTTGCCGCGCGCATGCAGATCGCGAGTGCGGTCGATAATCAGATCCACCACTCGACGAGTTTCTTCGTGGCTCAGGTCTTCTTCGATCAGATCGCTTCCCCGTCCAGTGTAGACCAAGTGGTAGAAGCAAACGCGAGGGATGTCGCGTTCTTCCAGAAGATCAAAAATGGCAGGTATCTCTGCAGCATTCATCCGGTTGACGGTAAAACGCAAGCCCACCTTGATGCCCGCCTCCTGGCAATATTCGATCCCGGCCATAGCCCGATCAAAAGACCCTTTGACCCCACGAAACCGGTCATTAACCTCTCGCATGCCATCCAGGCTTATGCCCACATAGGACAATCCTACTTCCTTCAGGGCCTGGGCAGCGGACCTGCTAATCAAAGTGCCGTTTGTGGAAATTACAGCCCGCATGCCCCGTTTGACGGCGTAATCGGCCAGTTCAACCAGATCTTTTCTAACGAGAGGCTCGCCGCCGGAGAAAAGCACCACCGGAGTTCCAAAATCAGCCAGATCATCCAGTAGCTGCTTTCCCTCCTCTGTGCTGAGTTCATCCTTTGCGGCCTCATCAGTGGCGTGAGCATAGCAGTGCACACACTTGAGATTACAACTGCGAGTGATATTCCAGACCACAACCGGTTTCTTGTCACTAGAGAATTGGAGTAGATGTGAGGGCAGCTGTTGTGACTGACGCCCGTAGCGAAGCGCGTCGGATGGTTCGACTGTGCCGCAGTAGAGTTTGGATATTCCGATCATTTGTTTTCCTTGTGCTTAAGAGTAGAGCCAGTACTTGACCTTTGACAAAAGGCTTTATTTTCCCCAACAGAGAAGGAAAACACTACATTTGTCAGGAGTCAAGTCCTGGCCCTGATTTTTACTTGTCCCGTGGACCCTGAATGGCGAATGGAGCGGTGCCGTAGGATCTCCGGATTAGCTCATTGATGAAAGCTTCGGGATCCTCGATTGCTTCCCTGGTGATGACGAACTCTTGCTGGCCGGTCTTGTCCATGATCAGTTTCAAGGCGTAATCGTAGTCTGCGGATGCCTGGCGACAGATTCTTGTAGCACTCTTCCTTTGGGTTAAAGCCCTCTGTAAGACCTCATCCTCCGCATCCTCAGCAAAACGGACCTGGACTTTCTTTTTGCCTGCAAAACTGGACTCGTAGTCTCTTATCTCGCCAATCATGGACACTATTTCCCCGAAGAGACCTTCCAACTCCGCCCCCGAAAACAAATGGTAGGTAGCAATCAGATCAATCCTTTTTTCTGTAAAGGCCGAGCGGTAGTTCTCTCGGTAGTAATCTTCCTTGTCCAATATTGCCCGCGTGGCCGCAGCCTTATCAATATTAAACACTTTTTCATAACGCTCCACGAGCTCCGATGCGTCAGGGTTCGCTAGAATAATCTCCAGGATCCCCTTGGGGTCTTTCACCACCTCTGGAGTTACCACCAAGATACGAATGTCCGTCGAGGGCAGCTTTTTTTCAAAGTGGAGAACTGCCTTTTCCAGAACGCTCACCAACCCACGAGCCCCGGTCCGCTCCTCGTGAGCTTGCTCGGCCAGCAAGCGGAGGGCCTCATCTTCAAAGCGTATGTCAATACCATAGGCACGAAAATCCGCCTTCTTTGCATTTATCACCGGATTTTTAGGATTTTTAAGAATGGCATACAGGTCGTCCGCCGCAAGTTCCTCGAATACTGATACCACCGGCAGCCTGCCCACAAATTCGCTTTCAAAACCATACTGGATAAGGTCCTCGGCTTTGACCATCCTGAGGAACTGCTCTTCTTCCGCCTTACTGGAGAGATCGGCGCCAAATCCTATTCCCTGCTTTTTCACCCGTTTTCTGACTATCTCCGCCAGAGCAGTGAACGCCCCACTCATAATAAAAAGAATGTTGCGCGTGTTGATCACCTGTTTTTCCCGCTTTCCTGTCTTGCGGTACTGCTCAATGGCCTGGATTTGAGAGATGGGATCGTGGGGGACCTTCATATCAACGTCGGTCTCTTCCATGGGTTTCAGGAGGGCCCGTTGCACTCCTGTTCTGGAGACGTCAGGACCGATAAGGTTCTGACTAGAGGCAATTTTGTCGATCTCATCAATATAGACAATGCCGTACTGTGCCAGCTCTATATTATCATTCGCTTCGTTCACCAGATCGCGGACCAGGTCTTCCACATCGCCACCAACATAACCTGTTTCGCTGAACTTGGTGGCATCACCTTTGACAAAGGGAACCCCGAGCTTATTGGCAATGAGTTTCACCATGTAGGTCTTTCCCACCCCTGTGGGGCCAATCATTATTATGTTGTTTTTTATCCGGCCCACCACGGTGGGATCATGGGATTTTTCGTTCTGAAGCTCGTGCTTTATCCGGTTAAAGTGGGTACAAACCTTGGTAGCAAGTATTGCCTTGGCTTCATCCTGCTTGATAACATACTCGTTCAGGTAGGCTTCCAGTTCTTCGGGTTTCATCTCGAACTGTATATTGTTTAACGCCTCACTGTCTGAAGTGGTTTCCCCCTCAGCCTCCTGTTCAGCCCCCTTTGGGAGCATCATTGGCGAGACTATCTTGACCCGGGCTCCATACTTCTTGGAGAGATAATCGCTCAGTTCCTTTTCCAGCTCTTTCTGATCAGGTACCTTCCGCTCGTCGTCAGCCATGGGACACCTTTTTGCTCTCTTCTCTGAAATCAAGTAAGCCGGGAGGCCATACGGCAATCGCGACTACAGATTTCACGTTGTCAGCCATACTTTCACTATAATCATTTTACTGGGCCATTTCAACCAATATAGCCCCTCATCCGTAACAGATCTATTTTAATAACACGCTGTTATCTATTCAAAAACCGTGCCGGCGATGGTCTAACCCGGATGTTTCACATATTGCCGTCGCGAGCCCAACTCTTTTCTCTTGACAAAAAGTCTTGTCTTGCTGATGGTAAATAATCACTTTGGTCTATCTGTCAAGAGCAAAGAGCTCACTCAAGGCGACGAAAAATCCTCTTGACACTATCTAAGATGAATGTTACGAGAAATGGTTCCTTAGTCTAACAGGTCGGGCCGTTAACTCAGTCGGTAGAGTATCTGCCTTTTAAGCAGAGAGTCGCTGGTTCGAGTCCAGCACGGCCCACCAACTTTCGCATAGCGCAAAGCGGTAAGCGCAAAGCGTTACGCTATGCGCCATGCGCTATGCGCTCTGCGAACGAAGCTTCGTCCCCATCGTCTAGCCCGGTCCAGGAACATCCCGCTTTCCAAGCGGGACGACAGGAGAACTTAGCCGGGATGTGTTGAAGGGAAATGAAGCGAGCATCGCTTGCGCAGAAGTGATATTTAGGAAAAACCGCGTCCCCATCGTCTAGCCCGGTCCAGGACACCGGCCTTTCACGCCGGCGACAGGGGTTCAAATCCCCTTGGGGACGCCAAA
>PPDG01000001.1 GCA_002899795.1 Desulfobacteraceae bacterium
AAGGAGTGCGATAAGTGTCATGCAGTACTTGATCCGGAAGAAGATCTTTAGAATCTTATTGCTTTTTTCCCCGGATGTTTGTACTCAGATCGTAGAATCCTGACTCTAAAAGTGCATGGTGGCCTCCACTGGTCGACCAGTGTGTCCCTGTCTGCCTTGGCAACATGGCGAGAATGCTAGGCATTCATAATCAGATCTGAAAACCTACAGCTGCTCTGGGCTGCTCACAGCCGATCAAGCCTTCAGATGTTAGCACTATTCGGCGCAATATACTCACAGGTCGAATCATGAATGTTAATGCACTAGACCATGGTAAGAGTATCAGGTCCGCCACTGAAGAGGATTTTGATAGAGTCATGGAAATTGATCGACTTTCATTTTCAGCTCCTTGGATTGAAAATTTTTTTAAATCAGCGCTGAAAGATATATTCTTGGTCCTCGAAAAAGAAAGAGAAATCGTTGGTTATGTTATCACTTGTGTGTGTCATGATCTTGAGAAGGCAGTTATACTAAGAATTGCAGTACATCCCGATCACCGCGGCAAGGGAGCTGCCGGGATACTAATCAGAACATGCCTTGACATGCTGATACAAAAGGATATCGGAGTGGTAGAACTCGATGTTGAACTCATTAGCAGGGGAGCCATAAGACTGTACGAGAAACTCGGTTTCAAAATTGCAAACGTCATTGTATTTCCCAGTGACTTTACTGGTAATGGAGAAACCTTCTATGTTATGAGGTTGGTATTACCCAAATCAGAGGAACAGGCAATGAGCTAATTTCCAATAAGAAACTCATTAAAATCCCTCCCTTTAGCCGAGTATCACACTATTTCGTTAAAAACCTTTCCCCAACGAGAGCCTATTGTTGCGAAATGCTACACTTTCCGATATAGTGAAATAGGTTACACATTTTGGGGAGCCTACCTCCATGGCCAAAGCACGCAGAAGTAAAGGAGCGGATCGACAATCCACCAAGACTACTACGAAAAAACACTCCCACTCGTCCGAATCCCGGAAGGCGAAAAGTAAGCATTGTGAAGGCCCGAATATCGCCATCATCGGCGGCGGCACCAGGTGCCAAGACCTCCTGGAAATGCTTGCGCATGACCGATTTAAGCACCTCAAGGCCAAAATCGTTGCGGTGGCTGACATCGATCCGGAGGCTCCAGGCTTTCTTCTCGCCCAAGAGCAGGGTATCTACACCACCACTGACTACCGTGATCTCCCCCACTTGGACAACCTGGACTTGATTATCGAACTCACAGGCAAAGAGGGACTGCTTAAAGACCTAATCGAGGATAAACCGGTTCAGGCCCAGGTGCTTGATTTCACCATCTCGCGGCTTATCAGTGACATGGTGACCTTCAAGGGGGAGTACAAGGCCCGGGAACGTGACCTGGATCTTTCCCAAACTATGATCAATACTTTATTCGCTGGAATTAGAGAACCTCTATTCCTTCTGCAGCAAGATTACCGCATTCTCGATGCCAATGAGCCCATGCTCAGCCTGCTTGGCCTGCCCAAGGAAGAAGTCGTTGGTAGGACCTGTCATGAGATCAGCCATCGTTCATTGCAGCCTTGTAATTCTAAGGCCTGCCACTGTCCCATGAAGGAAACCCTGAAAACCGGCCTTTCCGCCCACGCTATTCACGAGCATTTGGACCGCGAAAACCAGCCCCGTTATCTCGAGGTATTCACTTACCCCTTGAAAAATAGTTATGACCATGTAGACATGGTTTTTGAGTTTTATCGGGATATTACTGATGACCTTGAGTCGCGGCTAGAGCGTAAAGCACGGCAGGTCAAAAAAGATTTGGCCAGGTTGGTACACGAAGACAAGATGATTGCCCTGGGCAAATTGGTTGCCAGTAGCGTCCACGAGATCAATAATCCCATAGCGGGGATACATACCTTGGCCAAACTAATGCTGCGCACCTTAGACGAGGATCAACTTGAAGCTGAGGATCTTGAACAGTTCCGCCGCTATCTGGAACTTGTTGCTCATGAGTCCTCCCGCTGTGGCCAGATTGTATCCAATTTGCTCTCTTTCTCTCGCCAGCAAGAGATGCAACGTCGTCCTGTCGATATCAATGACATCATTCGCTCAGTAATTCTTCTTTGCCAACACCGGATGCAACTCCAAAACATTGCCATCCAAGAAAAGCTTGATCCCAAACTGCCCGAGATAACTGGGGATTACAATCAAATCCAGCAATGCATTATGAACGTGATTTTCAACGCCATGGAGGCCATGCCCGATGGGGGTAAATTGACCCTGGACACCTCTTTCGAGCGGAAAAACCGTATGATCCACATCGACATTAGTGACACTGGCTGCGGCATTCCTGAGGAGAACCTTTCCATAATCTTCGATCCATTCTTCTCAACTAAAGAGGAGAGCCAAGGGGTCGGTCTCGGGCTCTCTGTGGTGTATGGAATCATCCGGGAACACCAGGGCAATATTTACGTGCAGAGCGAGTTGGGCAAGGGCTCGACCTTCACCATCCGCTTTCCCGAGGGTCAGAAAGACTTCTGAATTTTAGATTGCAGATTGTCGATTGCAGATTTTTTGATTTATTCCCTGACACCTGAAACCTCAATACGAGAAGGTGCGCTATGGCGGACAAAGTTCGGATCCTGGTGGTAGATGACGAACTGGTCATTCGCGAGTCACTCCATGGCTGGCTGAAAAAAAGTGGCTATCAGGTAGACACCGCAGAAGGTGGCAGCGCAGCCCTGGCCATGTTGGAGAAAACCGCTTACGACCTACTCTTTCTGGATATTATGATGCCGGTGATGAGCGGGATCGAGGTTCTTGAAGTGGTCAAAGAAGACTATCCTCAGACTCTCGTGGTAATGATCACGGCTTATGGTTCTGTGGAAACAGCAGTTCAGGCCATGAAAAGGGGAGCCAATGACTATCTTATGAAGCCCTTCGATCCCGATCAACTCTCTTTGCTGACAGAAAAGCTCATGCAGCAAAAGAGGATCATGGATGAAAACATCTTTCTCCGTGAGCAGATGGCTGAAGCGATTCGCTTCGAGAACCTTGTGGGACGCTCTGAGGCCATGCAGGAGTTATTCACTCTGATCCAAGACGTGGCTGAAAGTGATTCCCCGGTCTTGATAACGGGTGAGACCGGTACCGGCAAAGAGTTGGTGGCCAAGGCCATCCATGCAAAAAGCGCCAGGTGTAACGGTCCTTTTATTGCCGTCAATTGTGGAGGATTCCCAGAGAACTTATTGGAAAGCGAGCTTTTCGGGCATGAGCGTGGGGCTTTTACCGGTGCACATCGGGCAAAGAAAGGGCGATTGGATTTGGCCCACCATGGGACCCTCTTTCTGGATGAGGTGGGCACAGTGCCTCCTAAGATGCAGGTGGATCTTCTTCGCGTTCTGGAAACCAAAGAGTTTCATCGCTTAGGTGGAACCGCGGAAATCGAGGTGGACTTTCGGACCATTGCCGCAACCAATCGAGATCTGCAACAGGCCATCGAAAAAGGTGAATTCCGCCAGGATTTTTTCTACCGTCTCAATGTGATTTCTCTACACATCCCGCCACTGCGCGAACGGAGGGATGACATACCTTTATTGGCCGAACATTTTCTTGATCGCTATTCTCGCGAGACCAACAAGGATATCGATACCATTAATAAAGAGGCCATGGGCCTTCTCAGGCAGTATGATTGGCCGGGCAATGTTCGCGAATTGGAAAATGCCATTGAGCGGGCGGTGGTCATCGGCAAAAAGAGACGACTTGACCCGGAGGAGTTTTCCTTCTTAGCCCCCCATTTATCGGCAGCAGCCGAAACCTACTCCCTTGAAAAAACTCAAGTCGCTCATCTTTTCAAAGTGCTCAAGGAATTTGACTGGAATATCACCAAAGCTGCGCAGGCCTTGGAAATTAATCGGGTCACCCTCCACAAAAAAATAAAGAAATATGACTTACGCCCGGACCGGGCCAGCAGCTGAGCTGAGATGTCTCCTGTGAACACCCTGGTCCGAACACCAACAGAGAACCCTGACGCGAACAATTCCACATCACTTCCGAAACATGGAGTTGTTGGTGTTGTGCGCCTGGGGGCTGTGGGCGAAGCGGTCTTGAAGATTGTTGTCGCCAACCTGCAGGAGATTTTAAATCTGCCGGTGGATATTCTCCCCACCCGTCAAACTCCCGATTTTGCTTACAGTGATAGCCGTAAGCAATACCACGCCGCCCTGATTCTGAAAAAACTCGCTGAAAGCCGACGTCCCCATCCTCGGATTCTGGCCTTGGTGAGCGTCGATCTATTCATTCCGGTACTAACCCACGTGTTCGGAGAAGCGCAAATGGGAGGGCGTGCTGCGGTGGTCTCACTCCATCGTCTCAAGCAGAAGGAAGAAGGCGGTGGGGTATCTCTGGACATTTTCTACGAACGGGCGGCCAAAGTCGCTTTGCATGAAGTGGCGCACACCTTTGATCTGGTTCATTGTAAACAACCCGAATGCATAATGAGGCTTTCCTCCGGGCCTAACGATTTAGATGAACTACCGTTGTTTTTCTGTGAATACTGCGAGGCCTTTCTTGAGGAAGCTTACCGGAGATACGGCATCCAAAGACTTCATGATTGAAGGAAATAGTTAACCGCAGACATTTTGGCCGAGCGACATGCTCGGCCAAAATGTCTGTTTCGCTTTACACTGCTCTCTGATCCGGTTAGGTCAGTAGGAATTCGTTCACCAG
>PPDG01000535.1 GCA_002899795.1 Desulfobacteraceae bacterium
AGGCTCGGTCAGGACGAAGCGTACTTCACCGTACGTGAGATCCTGGCCGAGGCGAGCACAGCCGCAGATGGGGTGCTATGGCGCGAGCCTAGCGATTTTTGCCGGTGTGGGTTTGCAACGTTAGGGTAAACATCCATTTGTCAGAAAAAAGATCTTCTACACTTCCTTTGCTTGTTGTTCTCCAGTCTTACCAAAACGTCGTTCCCGCCGCTGGTAGTCAGCGAGCGCCTCCATTAACTGGGCCTCACGGAAATCCGGCCAGTATATCGGGCTGACGTAAAGCTCAGTGTAGGCCATTTGCCACAGGAGAAAATTGCTTATCCGTTGTTCACCGCTGGTACGAATGAGCAGGTCCGGGTCAGGCATGTCTGAGGTGTAGAGATTCTGGGAAAACATCACTTCATCTATTTCTGCTGGTTTTAGTTGATTGGCCACGCAGGCCGCCGCCAGCTTTTGAGCGGTTCGGACGATCTCGGTCCGGCCACTGTAGCTAAGGGCCAGGTTGAGGAGCATCTCACTGTTTGCCGAGGTTTTGTTCATGGTGTCTACCAGCAGCCGGTTAACACTTTTCGGCAGTTCTTGGAGATCACCAATGGCATTGAGACGGATGGAGTGCTTCGTCATCTCGTCTAGCTCAGATTTAAGATATCGGCTCAACAGCCTCCACAGGGCCTGAACCTCACGACCGGGTCGTTGCCAGTTTTCTTTGGAAAAAGCATAAAGTGTGAGGATAGGAATACCAATTTTGCGGCAGGTTCTGACTATGATTCGAACAGACTCGGCTCCGGCGCGATGTCCTTCTATGCGACTTAGGTTGCGCTCTTGGGCCCAACGACCGTTACCATCCATGATAATGGCCAGGTGGCGGGGCAGCTTTTCCACATTAAACCTATCTGTGGCGGGTTGACCTGGGATAGTATTTTCTTTTGACAGGTCAGGAACGGTAACCATTCGTCATTCCGGGCTATATCTCAAGGATTTCTTTTTCTTTGGCCGCGCAGAGCTCGTCCACCTGAGAGATAAACTGGTCGGTTGCTTTCTGGACTTCTTCCTGTGACCGAAACAGGTCATCTTCGGTGATCTCTTTTTCTTTTTTGAGGTCTTTGAGCATTTCGTTGGCATCGCGACGAATATTGCGAATGGACACTTTGTTCTCTTCGCTCATTTTTCGCGCAACTTTGACCAGTTCTTTCCGTCGTTCTTCGGTGAGAGGAGGTATTGATATACGTATAACTTTGCCATCGTTCATGGGGGTGAGACCCAGTTCAGATTTCAGGATTGCCTTTTCGATATCTTCAATTGCCGTTTTGTCCCACGGCTGGATGACAATGAGGCGAGGTTCCGGCACTGCCAGTGAGGCCATCTGGTTGAGAGGGGTTGGGGTATCATAGTAAGAGACCCGGATCCCATCTAGTAGGGAAACTGAGGCTCTGCCCGTGCGCAGACGGCTGTATTCTCGTTTGAGCGATTCTATTGACTTTCCCATCCGGTCCTTCAAATCTTCGAATATTTCCTCAACCATTATCCTCCCCCTCCACGATAGTGCCAACCGGTTCACCCATAACCACCCTCTTCAGGTTGCCCGGCTTGGTGAGGTTGAAGACGATTATGGGCATAGCATTATCCATAGCCAGAGAAATAGCAGTTGCATCCATTACTTTCAACTGCTTATGAAGGACTTCCAAATGAGTGAGCCTGTCTATTTTTTGGACACCCGGGGTCTTCTCCGGATCGGCCGGATAGACGCCATCGACCCTGGTGGCTTTCAGCAGGACATCGGCCTGTACCTCCATGGCGCGCAATGCGGCAGCGGTATCAGTAGTAAAATACGGGTTTCCGGTTCCCGCGGCGAACATTACGATACGTCCCTTCTCCAGGTGGCGAATAGCGCGACGACGAATGTAGGGCTCTGCCACTGCTCTCATGCTGATAGCTGATTGCAGCCGAGTCTGACCACCCAATCTCTCCAGGGCATCTTGCAGTGCTAGAGCATTGATGACGGTGGCCAACATCCCCATATGGTCCGCCGAGGTCCGGTCCATGCCGCGGGAAGCAGCAGACACGCCGCGAAAGATGTTGCCTCCCCCAATAACCACGGCAACCTGGACCCCCAGACTATCCACTTCATATATGTCTGCGGCGACCTTGTCGATAACCTCGGGGACGATACCAAAGGAGGCGTCCCCCATCAGAGCCTCACCACTAATCTTGAGAAGTATCCGCTTGTATTTAGGTTCCGACATGGTCCCTTCTCTGTGTGCTGGTTCAGGGGGCAGACGTTTTTTGTTTTCGGTCTCGATCCTGGCAATATCTTCTGAGAAATCCGAATATCGAATATCGAAATTCGAAACAATTTTCAAATAACCAAAATCCAAATGTCCCAAACACAGGATATAGTGTCATAGCTTCTTCTGTTTTGAACATTTGAAAATTTGGATTTCGAATTTGTTTCGTATTTCGTGCTTCTTATTTCGGATTTACCCTCTGGTGGATTAGGCGGAGCCAATCCACCAGAGGGTTCTAGCTTGCCGAATCTTCACCCAATTGATAACGGATGAAACGACGCACTATTACGTTTTCGCCAGTCTTGCCGCGAAGCTCATTGAGAAGATCTTCGATGGTAATATCAGTGTCGCGTACGTATGCCTGCTCCAAGAGGCAAACCTCCTGGTAGAATTTGTTGAGTTTGCCCTCGGCAATTTTATCGACAATGTTTTCCGGTTTGCCTGTTTCAAGGGCCTGCGCCCGGTAGATTTCCTTCTCACGCGCTACGACTTCCTGGGCAAGACCCTCACGGTCAATGGCCAATGGGTTGGTTGCAGCAATGTGCATGGCGAGGTTTTTGACAAAGTCGCCAAAGGCCTCGTTTCTGGCGGTGAAGTCGGTTTCGCAGTTTACTTCCACCATGACTCCAATTTTGCCACCCGCGTGAATGTAGGAATGGACCATACCCTCACTGGCGGACCTACCGGCTCGCTTTTGAGCTACAGCCAGACCTTTCTGCCTCAGGTAATCAACGGCTTTTTGCATGTCACCCTGGGCTTCCTGGAGTGCCGCCTTACAATCCATAATCCCAGCGTTGGTTTTTTCCCGCAACTCTTTCACCATTGCTGAAGTGATTTGCAATTTTATCCTCCTTCAAAGTCGCTCATTCTTCCACAGGATTGATAATCTCGATCTCCGGGCCACCTTCTTCAGCAGAGATAGCGGTGCCAATCAATGCAGCTTCGGCTTCGGCGTCAGTGGACGCTTTGTCCATTGCTGCCTGGAGTTTCTCTTCTCTTTTCTGTTTGCCCTCTAAACATGCATCCGCGACTTTGGAAGCAAAGAGGCGGATGGAGCGGATGGCGTCGTCATTCCCCGGAATGATATAATCGATGGGATCGGGGTCGCAGTTGCTGTCCACAATCGCAACGATGGGTATGCGCAATTTGTTGGCCTCTGCTACGGCTATATTTTCACGCTTTGGATCCACTACAAAAACAGCACCTGGCAGTCGCTCCATGTCCTCAATGCCCCCCAGGGTCCTATCCAGTTTCATCATCTCCCGTTCCATCTGGAGAATCTCTTTTTTGGGAAACTTACTGATGCTGCCATCCTCCTTCATACCCTTGAGCTGTTTGAGTCGGTCTATGCTTTTCTTGATGGTCTGGAAGTTGGTGAGCATTCCGCCAAGCCAGCGGTGGGTGACGCGATACATACCGCAGCGCTCGGATTCTTCCACAATGGAGTCCACTGCCTGTTTCTTGGTGCCGACAAAAAGCACGGAATCTCCGGCTGCCACCGTATCAACTAAGAATTGATAGGCAGTGTTGAACATGCGGACGGTCTTTTGCAGATCGATGATGTAAATACCGTTGCGTGCCCCGAAAATGTAAGATTTCATCTTCTGGTTCCAGCGGCGGGTCTGATGTCCAAAATGGACACCAGATTCGAGAAGTTGCTTCATGGTAATAACTGGCATTTTTTCCTCCCTCTGGTTTTTCCTCCATCCCCCCGGCAATACCTAGCCACCCCGTAACCCGGGACACCAAAGGATTGAGGGGATGTGTGGTTTGAAAAACAGTCCTAAGCTCTAGTAAAACCTCCTTTAGTTCCTGTAAACATTGAAAGAAAGGGGTTTCCGCAATTCTTAAACTTGGCCCTCTCCTGCAACAATAATGTGAGAAGCGGACCAAACCGTACCTTCGGGTAAACCGGTTTTAACTATCACACTTACTGTTAACTTTCAAGGGGAAAAGCGAGAAATACTAAGCTGGCAGCTGGCAGCAGGCAGAAAGAAATGAGCTTATTAAAGCAAGAGAAGTGATTCAGCAAGTCATTATGCCTGCGGCGTCATTTGGGCTGGCGCCCGTCATTTATTGTCATTTGTAGTTTCTCGCCCTATTTGCAGTCACTAGTCACAACGACCTAATGACAACTAATGACAGCGAAGCGTAATGACAGCCACTTTAGTGGCCAAATGACTATGAGTGACAGCAAAGCGTGCTGGCCGAATGACTCATTGAGATAGCAGTGCGGAGCGAGCAGTCAAGAACGGACTAACCTGCCGGCCTGCCGGATCAATCCGCCACTCTTCGGCCCGCAGGTGAGGATGAGATCTAAAACTGAGAGATTGGCGATGAAATCACCCCAGAGCTGAGGGTAGATTGGAGGTTCATATTTGTAATACATTATCTGAATACCATGGCGTTGGAACAAATTCTCG
>PPDG01000374.1 GCA_002899795.1 Desulfobacteraceae bacterium
TGGCTCGGAGACGGTTCCTGGTTGGATCAGCTACCGTAGGCGGGCAGAGGGTAGATTGAAGATTTTAGATTGCAGATTGAGGAGAGGCGCAGGGCGTCATATGGCTGCGCCGTCATTGGGTCATTACGCTTCGCTGTCATTTGTTGTAATCGGTAGTGGGCGGGGGACAGACGACAGAGGACAGAATTTCGGATTTTTGAATTGAAAACTGTGTCGCAATCCGTCATCCCGGCCAAGTCCGCCGGCGGAGGACGCGAGCCGGGATCCAGACAACGTCCCCGCGAAGGCGGGGAACCAGACATCAAATGACGTCAGCGAACTTTCACTGGATTCCGGATCTCGCCCGCTTAAGCGGACTCATCCGGAATGACGGGTTCGGCGAATTGTGGAGTAGTTTCCAAGGGGAGAAAAGATTTTTGCGGAGTTAAGCGCATAAGCGTTTTCGAAATTTCAACCCTATGCTCTTTGCTCTACCTGTCCTGACACCTGAAACCTGACACCTGTCCTCTATTTCTTCCTCACTGCATCCTGCAAGGTCCAGATTATTTCGGTTGAATTTTTCGGTCGTATCTTGATTTTTCCTGAACCCTAATTCTTGACAACATAGACCTCTACTCCAGCTTTTGACATCCAGGCCCGACCTTCTTGCCTCAACTTCAAAAAGACAGCAGTATCATTGTTCAACAGACTTTGCTGGAACATATCCAGGTCTTCCTCGGTAGAGGCCATCGGATAGTTCTGTTTTGTCACATAAAGAGTGTCGTCCGCTGATGCCACACACACGAGCAACAACAAGAGAATCATCGACATGGCCACAACTGATTTTTTCATTACTGATCACCTTCTGCGTTGTTCATCTATGGCTATGACAATCCTAGCCGATGGAGGTCGGATACAGAATAGAGTAAGGCTTGAAAATTTACAAGAACATCAATATAATACCCTAGTTTCACAATAACCAAGCTTCTCCAACCGCCGCAGCTCATACCTGAAATACCACACTATACCTTTAAGGTATTTCGTCCATTATATATATATAAATTGAAGCTATTGCGTTGATTCACTAAAGTCTGGTGATTAGTCTAGTATTCATCCGGAAACCCAAGAGCCATGAGATTCTTCGTCATCCCGCCGCTGGCGGGACTCCTCAGAATGACAGCCGAAAAGTGAGTTTTCGGATATATATTAGACTAGCAATCTGAACACACATGGACGGTGCAATGCAAATGATGGCAGCACCAGGCGAGATGAGTTTTAGTCGGCCGACTGACGACACCCTGCTTGTCCGACTCGCCGGGGCCTGGACAATCAAAGAATAACTTCCTTCTGTGGAAGAAATACTGAAGCAGGCCGATTCCGGGCCTCCACTCCAGCGCATCGCTTTTGACACCCACGATCTTGGCCGCTGGGACAGCGGTTTAATCACTTTCCTCATCAAGGTGTTTCATCAGTTCAGCCACAGACAGATCGATACCAACAGGGAAGGGCTGCCGGATGGGGTGCGACGGTTACTGGACCTTGCTGCCGCTGTTCCAGAAAAGAAAGACGCTCGCAAAGAGGCTTTGCGTGAACCGTTTTTGGTGCAAGTCGGCAGAGCCAGTATGGACATCGCCCGCCAAACTGGCGCCCTTGTCACATTTTTGGGCGAGTCCACCATAGCTTTCGGTAAGCTTTTTGTAGGCAAGGCCAAGTTCCGTCGCTCAGACCTTTGGTTGACAATCCAGCAATGTGGTGTCGACGCCCTGCCCATTGTCACCCTCATCAGTTTTCTCGTTGGTATGATCCTCGCTTTTGTGGGTGCGGTTCAATTGGCCATGTTCGGGGCGCAGATTTTTATTGCCAACCTGGTCGGTATTGCCATGGCCAGGGAGATGGCGGCAATAATGACCGGAATCATCATGGCCGGTCGCACCGGTGCTGCCTTTGCCGCCCAGATCGGGACCATGCAGGTGAACGAAGAGGTTGATGCCCTGATAACCATGGGAGTTTCTCCCATGGAGTTCTTGGTTTTGCCGCGCATGCTTGCTCTCATAGTGATGATGCCGCTTCTCTGCCTATACGCTAACTTGGTGGGCATACTGGGAGGGTTTGTTGTTGGCACTGGCATGTTCGATATTTCTTTTACCCAATACATGGAGCAGACCCGTCTTGCCCTCAACCTGACTCACTTCGGGCTCGGGATTTTTAAGAGCGCGGTCTTTGGCGTTCTGGTTGCCATAGCGGGCTGCCTTCGAGGCATGGAGTGCGGGCGAAGTGCCTCAGCAGTGGGAGATGCGGCCACCTCGGCGGTGGTTACCTCAATAGTACTGATTGTAGTTGTCGATGGCATTCTTGCGGTTATTACCAATATTATCGGTATTTAGCGCAGAGCGCAGAGCGCATAGCGCATGGCGAAATTTCTAACTTAGATTGAAAAAACCCCCTAAATCCCCCTTTAAATAAGGGAGAGATTTTGAGGTGAATTCAATGATTCCCCCCCTTTAATAAAGGGGGGCTAGGGGGGATTTAAAGTCTGGGTGGAACGTTTAGTCGGAAAATATGAACAATAAAGAGCCCCACATTACGGTACATGATCTCACCATGGCCTACGGTGATTTCGTGCTCATGCGCGATCTCAACTTCACGGTCAACCGTGGCGACGTCTTTATCGTCATGGGTGGGAGCGGCTGCGGCAAGAGCACCCTGATGAAAATTATGGTGGGACTCAAATCGCCGGCAACGGGAAAGGTCCTTTATCAAGACACCAGCTTCTGGGAGACGAGCCCCGAGGAGCAAGAGCGGCTCATGGGGAACTTTGGCATACTCTACCAGAGTGGGGCCCTGTGGAGTTCCATGACCCTGGAGGAGAATGTGTCCTTACCTCTGGAGCAGTATACAGATTTAAACCCCAGCCAGATTCGCGAAGTGGTTTCTCTCAAGCTTTCACTGGTGGGGCTGGCGGGTTTTGAGGAATTCTATCCCTCTGAGATCAGCGGCGGGATGCGGAAGCGAGCCGGCCTGGCCCGGGCCATGGCACTCGATCCCGAGATCCTTTTCTTTGATGAGCCCTCGGCGGGACTGGACCCTATCAGCGCCCGACTCCTTGATGACTTGATTCTCGAGCTCACGGCAAGTCTCGGCGCAACAGTGGTGGTGGTGACGCACGAACTTGCCTCCATCTTTGCCATTGGCAACAACTCGATATTTCTCGATGTGGACAAGAGGACGATGACCGCCAGTGGGGACCCTAATAAACTGCTGGCCGAGTCTGAAGATCCAACCGTTCGCAGATTCCTCACCCGGGGAGAAGAAAAGGAGCAAGCGAGATAACCAAGAACGATTGCTTGATAAAACCTTTTATAATAATTTTGGTTAGGATGTGAGAGCTATGACTAAGAAAGCAAATCCCAAGCTCATCGGTGCTTTTGTACTTGGAGCTGTGGCGCTGGCGGCCATCGGAGTAGTAATTTTCGGTTCAGGAAGGTTCTTCGCTGAAAAGTTTGATTGGGTGCTTTACTTCCCCGGCTCGGTAAAAGGGTTGACCGTGGGAGCGCCGGTGACACTTGAGGGTGTGACCATAGGCACGGTAACAGATGTCAAGGTTGTATTCGATCGTCAGACCCTGAAGTTCTATACACCAGTGTACGTCGAAGTGTTTCCGGACAGGGTCAAGGATATAGGTGAGTACAGTGCGGAGCAACTGGAGGAGATTAAAACAGACCCAGACGAGGTTATTAAGTTGCTGGTGGAGAAAGGTCTGAGGGGCCAGCTGGATATGCAGAGCCTGCTCACGGGTAAGCTCCAGGTTGCACTCAGTATGCATCCGGGCTCGGAAGTCCACTACGCTGGTATTGATAAGGGCGTACCCGAAATCCCGACCCTTCCCACTACCATTCAACAATTAACCAAGGCGCTTGCGAATCTAGACATCAAAGGGATGGCTGAAGATCTACGGAAGACGCTGGCGGGGGTCGAACAATTGGCGACCTCTCCCGAGCTGGCGGAGGCTGTTACTTCTCTGAACAAAACCCTGCAAGACTTCGGCAAGCTGGCTCGTAACGTGGATAGTCGGGTCGGACCGCTAACCACCAGCATCGAGGAGACTCTGGGCGATACCCGCAAACTTGTAAACAACGTGGATACTCAGGTTGAGCCCACCTTTGCTGACCTGCAGAAGGCACTCAATTCTGCCGACCTAGCCCTGAAAGAGGCCAAGGTAACGGTCGCTTCATTGGACGATGCGGTTGGAGTGGATTCAGCTTTTATGTGGGAACTAAACAGCACCATTAGGGAACTCCAGAGCATGGCCCGACAAGTCAATGCCTTGGTAGGTCTTCTGCAGAGGCAACCAGATTCAATTATCCGTGGGAAAGCTTCTCTTGGGAGGTAAATGATGCGCCGTCATCGCTTTTGTCTGACTGGAACCGTTTTGATTATTGCCTTTATTATTTTGGGAGGCTGCCTAGGCAAGGGTACTCAGAAGGCCACGCGATTCTACCTGCTACAGCCCATTTCCGGCATCTCATCTGGGGAGAGGGCTTCAATGGATGGTGAGGGTGTTATGCTGGCAATCGGTCCCGTAAGGGTGATGGAGTATCTGAATCGGCCTCAAATTGTTACTCGTACTAAGGAAAACAAAATCATACTTGAAGACTTCCATTCCTGGGGAGAGCCCCTAGATAAGAATTTCACTGCAGTTCTAGGGGGGAA
>PPDG01000620.1 GCA_002899795.1 Desulfobacteraceae bacterium
TCAGTAGCCAGTAGTTGAGAGGAATTCAATTTTCATTTCTTCCTTCTGGATTCTGAATTCTGGCTCCTGACTTCTTATTTTAAGTGCCTAGTCCTCGGCGCGGCATGCTTCCGCCCCACAGGCTCTTCCCTTCAGATTGAAGAAAAACTTTAACCCTTTCTTTACCCTCTCCGAAAAGATTTTGGGAGAGAAAAAATTCCCTGCGACTCTTTTGTTGATCTCAGCGAGAGTCGGATAGGGATGTACTGCGGAAGCCAGGGTGGAAAGCTTCATCTTTCCGTTCAACACCGCCACCCATTCACTGAGCAGTTCTCCTGCCTGAGGCCCCAATATTTGTACACCTATGGGCTTCTCTTTTCCGTCCAGAATCATCTTGATCTTGCCGACTCTCTCACCTTCTGCCAGGCTTCTGTCGTTACCTTTGAACTCCTCGGTCCATACCGCATACTCGATTCCAGCAGCTTCTGCCGCTTTTTCATTCATACCAATGCTGGCGAGCTCAGGGTCCGTATATGTACACCACGGCAGAAAAGTGTAATCTACTTTTCTGGGGAGATGAAAAATAGCATTGGTGAAGACAACGCCTCCCTCATAACCGGCAGCGTGGGTGAATTGATATTGTCCGGTAACATCTCCCGCCGCATAAATGTGCTTCTGTTTTGTCCTCAAGCGGTTGTCCACCCGGATACCTTTCCCAGTGAAATCTATGCCCAGACCTTCTAAACCTAAACCTGTCACATTGGCCTCTCGACCCATGGCGACCAGGATCTTTTCTCCTCGAATCTTACTTGTGGCGTTTGCGCCGTTTTTTATAGTTACCTCCCTCTCATTCCCCAAATCCCGCACGCCCAACACCGCAGAGCTCAGGTAAAATGTTACCCCTTCAGAGTGCAAAACCTCCATGACTGTGTCGGCCATGTCCTTGTCTTCTGTGCTCAAGATCTGATTGCTGCGCTGAACCACGGTTACTTTTGAACCAAGACGACCGAATGCTTGTGCCATTTCTATGGCTATGGGGCCGGCGCCAAGAATGATCAGAGATTTTGGCAAATGATCGAGGGACCAGATTTCTTTATTGGTGATGTAGGGGGTTCTATCAAGACCTTCTATAGGCGGGATCCCAGGGGAGGAGCCTGTGGCTAGGACCCAGTTCTTTGCTGACAAGGTTGTCCCATTCACACGGATGCTGTGCTCATCTGCAAAGGTTGCCCTGCCGAATTCAACTTTGGCTCCGAGTTTGCAGAATCTTTCCTCAGAATCGTGTTCTTGAATGGTGCTGATGACCGATTGAATTCTCTTTGCCACTTCCCGATAATCAACAGGCGGAAGCTCAACCCCTGGAAGACCGAACTCTTTTGAATTCTTCATCAGGTGGTAAACGTGAGCTGTTTTGATCAGGGTCTTGCTCGGAACACAACCGTAGTGGAGGCAGTCACCTCCAAGTTCTTTTTCTTTTTCAACCAGCAGAGTTTTGGCACCAGCCTGGGCCGCCCCGGCTGTAACGGTCAGGCCTGCTGCCCCCCCGCCGATAACGCCTATATCGAAATCATATTCCGCCATTTGATTGTCCCTTTCCAGTGGAATTATTCTTGTATGTTCAACATCTATATCTTAGGAACTTAAGACTGTCGACCAGAAGTTCAAGAGGCAAAGAGATTAAGAGTGGGACACGAGCCTACGTAGCCCCCTATGAACCTGAGCTAGCCGACACCTGCTTCCCGTCATCGAGCAATCTCCTCCGTTTCTCAGCAACGCTGGCCATCAACCCCTCAAAGGATTTGGCAAAGGCCGCCACACCCTCGTTTAACACTTTACTAGTAATGGCGTCCAGGTCTATACCACGTTCGGCGAGTTCAGCCATGCGTATGCGAGCCCCATCCACATCAGTCTCCACAGTGGCAGCTACTATACCATGATCCAGAAAATCGTCCAGGGTGGCCGGCGGCAGCGTATTGACCGTGTCAGGCCCAATGAGGTTATCCACATAGAGGGTATCGGGGTAAGCAGGATTCTTACTGCTGGTACTGGCCCACAGGGGGCGCTGCACCCGAGCGCTTTCAGTGGCTAACTTCTTCCAGCGTTCGGAGCTGAAGATTTCGCGGAAGCGACTAAAGGAAATTTTGGCATTATCAATGGCGATCTTGCCTTGTATCTCAGTGTTCCCAATCTCTTCAAGGGCCTTATCCACAGCGGTATCAACCCGACTGATGAAAAAAGAAGCCACGGATGCCACTCTGCCTACATCACCGCCCGCCAATGCCAGCTTTTCCAACCCGGCAATGTAGGCGGTGGCCACAGCCTCGTATTGCTCGAGCGAGAAAATCAAGGTAACGTTGACATTTACACCCTCACCGATGAGGGTCTCGATGGCCGGTATGCCGGCGGGTGTGGCCGGCACCTTGATCAGTACGTTCGGTCGCTCCAGGGAAGCGAAGAGACGGCGTGCTTCAGCAATGGTGGCCCCGGTGTCGTGAGCCAGCGCCGGATTTACCTCGAGGCTCACATAGCCATCAGCACCCCCACTCTTTTCATAGACCGGACGCAATACGTCAGCTGCTCTCCGGATGTCGGACATAGCCAGGTTCTCATATATTTCTGCCACCGATCTTCCATCACGAACCAGGCGATTCAAATCTTCATCGTAATCATCACTCCCAGCAATGGCCTTTTCAAAGATAGATGGATTGGAGGTGACCCCCCGCAGCCCCTGGTCAACCAGTTCTTGTAATTTGCCGGACGCCATAAGGGAACGGCTTATGTAGTCGAGCCAGACAGACTGGCCCAGTTCAGTTAATTCATGCAGTTTTGTCATTTCAATCCTCCAAGCAAAGCAACTGTAATTTTATATTATATCCGAAGAATTTGATTGACTAGGATTATAGTCGATGCTCGATGGGTTTTCTTACCGCAGATTCAAAAAGGACTAAATCGCGGCTGGAAACCAGGGAACCGTATCGCAACCGAAGGTTGCTCCTACAAGGAACACATCAATGAATCTATTAGTGTAGGAGCAAGCTCCCTCCGGGCCGTAGGCCCATCTGGGCCCGAGGCTGCTTGCCACAAGAATTAGAATTTCCTCAACCGTGGTAGGAAATTCCTTGACACTGCTGGAAATAATGCGGAAATTGAGAGGAGAAGTTGGAATGATAAAATAATGGAACAGAAGAACGTTGGAGTAGAAGTTTGATTTCCATTATTCCAAAATTCCAGCATTCTATGTCCTTAGCAAAACTACTAAGTGATTAAAACATCTGGTCTTCCATTTCTTTTGATAACCCCGCAAAGCTGTTGGGAGGCTAACATGCTGCGGCTGAAACCCAGATCCTCGAGCGGGAACTTTTCCCCAAAAAGCAGGAAGAACAACCTCAAAAAAATGAAGAAGGAGGAGTTTGACCTTGCCGTGATTGGGGGGGGTATTACCGGGGCTGCCATAGCGCGAGACGCTGCCATGCGCGGCATGAAAGTAGCCCTCATAGAAAAGGCGGACTTTGCCAGTGGCACCAGCAGCAAGTCTTCCAAGCTGATACACGGCGGGTTGCGTTATCTGAAACAATTGGACATTGGTTTGGTGAAAGAGTCTTTATCCGAGCGGGAGAAACTTCTCCACCTGGCCCCAAACCTGGTGCATTCCGCCCCCTTTCTGATCCCAATCTACTCAGGCTGGAAAAAGCGGCTCGAAATGCATATCGGGCTATTCGGCTACGACCTTTTGGCAAGCGATAGCTCTTTAGGGCGTCACCGCAACCTGTCGCCTGAGGAACTTTTGCATGAGGAACCTCTACTGCGGAAGGAAAATCTCTCCGGGGGGTTTATCTATTACGACTGCCTGGTAAATGATGCTCGCCTTACCCTGGTCACGGTCAAATCAGCCCACGAGCACGGTGCCGTGGTGGCCAATTACACTCAGGCAATAGGGATTGACACCGGCAAGGAGCCTTTCAATGCAGTAAAATTCCGTGAGGTAATGAAAGGCAAAGAGGGGGTGATCCGCGCCCGAGTTGTAGTGGTTGCTGCTGGACCTTGGACGGGAGAACTGTTCAAACTCCACTCCGAATCCGGCCCTACTATACGACCGACCAAGGGCGTTCATCTGGTCTTTCCTGAAAGCCGACTCAAAGTAAACCAAGTTCTGGCTGTACCCACCACGGACAAACGCTTAATATTTGTGGTACCTCTCGAACAGTTTACTTATGTGGGAACCACTGATACTGATTATACCGACTCGCTGGATAAGATCTTGGTGGAAGCTGCCGACGTCGATTACCTTCTCGATGTGCTGAACCATTGTTTCCCATCAGTCAATCTTGGCCGAGACGATATAGTGTCTTCTTGGGCTGGTCTCAGACCCTTGATAATGGAGGAGGGTGATCCCTCAAAGGTCAGCCGTGATCACTATATCGGTTTATACGATGAAGGACTTGCGGTCATTGCCGGAGGTAAGCTCACAACCCATCGCACCATGGCAGAAAACCTGATTGATCAAGTGCTGGAGCGCTATGCACATCGGCTGGAGGGTGGATTTCAGACCTGCACTACTGACGAGGTGCCGCTGACGGGTGGGGAGATGATGGATTTTCCCTCCTATCTCAGAGCCCAATCCCTTGGTCTCAAGGGCCGATGGGGGTTATCTTCGACAAGTATAGAGCACCTGATCCACAGTTACGGTCGGAATCACATGGACA
>PPDG01000534.1 GCA_002899795.1 Desulfobacteraceae bacterium
CCGCGACTACGCGCGGGACAGGCAGGACAGGTGAGCGGTAAACGGTAAGCAATTAAAATAACTCAAAGTAACGAATCAACTAATCAACGAACTTCACAATCCCACATCCGCAAAAGATACTTAACCGCGGACACACGCAGACGAGCGCAGACATGAAACGAGTTTCATAGATTCACTCTTGTAAACAAAGGGATCGCTTAATCAACCCCGCAGTGCGGGGTGTCCCCAAAAAACGCCTCCCCGTCTGTGTCTGTCTGCGTCCGTCTGCGGTTAATTACTTCCTACTGCTAACTGCGACGACGTCCTCGTTTCGGCTTCCTCTGCCTCAAATACCAGATCCCTCCCACCGCGCCACCAAGGAGAACAACAACCAATATGAGTACTTTTCCATGCTCACCGGCTATCAGTGCTGCAGTATGAATTGCTTGCTTAAAGAACCCGGCTCGCGGAATTTCTTGGTTTGCAACCAGGGGTATACTCTTAAGCACCTTGTCCTTGGTGGTAATTACTACTTCCCCTATGATCTGGCCGCGCTCAATTGGGGCAAATAACTGTGCAGGAGCTTGCGCCTTCCAGGTAACATCCGCTTGCAGGGTAAGGGGAACGGTGACAATCCCAGTTTCGCCTGCTGCCAGCTCAACTTGCCCCTCGGTTCCTTTCCACACTGAAAGCTGCAGAAGAACGTCTCCTTTTTTGAAAAGTTGCACTGAGACAAAGTTGCGAAAGCCATAATTAAGCAACCGCAAGGATTCTCTTCCTCGGATTGCCTCGCTCTTGGCGCCCATTACTACCGCAATAAAGCGCTGCTCCCCCCTCTTGGCAGTGGCCAAAAGATGATAGCCTGCATCTTCGGTGTGTCCAGTTTTCAAGCCATCCACGGTGGGATCCCGCCAGAGAAGCGAGTTGCGATTCTTCTGGCGAATATTCTCATGAGTAAAATCCTTCAGTTGATGGTACTGGAGCGCTTGTGGGTGGGCCTGAACGTAGGACAGGGCCAGCAAAGCCATATCCCTGGCAGTGGTGTATTGATCCGGGGCGGGCCACCCATTCACTGTCTGAACCTGGCTGTTTACCAGGCCAAGCTCTCGCAGTTTCTGGTTCATTTTCTCAACAAAAGCCTGTTCGTTTCCCTGGAGGAATTCGGCCACGGCAACGCAGGAATCGTTTCCAGACACCACTGCAATGCCTTTGATCAGTTCAACAAGAGGAACGCGGTTTCCCTGGCGGACAAACATCTTGGACCCTCCGGTGCGCCAGGCCTTTTCACTGATCCACACCTTGTCCTCCAAGAGAACCTGGCCCTGGTCAATGGCGTCAAACACCAAGAACAGTGTAAGCAATTTGACAAAACTTGCAGGACTGATGCGCTCATCAGGGTTTTGTCCATAGAGGAATTGTCCGGAATCGCCATCTATTAGTACAGCAGATTTCGCAGCCACCGCAAACGGGTGAGGCATCTCTTGCGCCGAAGCAGGTTTCACAGAGCTCAAAAGTAAAGCAATTAGACATAAACTGATCATCGATATTGCTTGCAATCTGCTTCTGAGCATTTTATTACCCCCGGCTGAACTGAAAGGAAACGCTGTACGCTACTTGTCCTGAGCTTGTCGAAGGATGCTTTTTGCGCTCTACGTTTTAGAAAGCGGCTTATAGCACAGGCAGGGTTACTTGTAAAGCAACGTCGGTTGTTCCGTGCGAGCTCACTGCGTTCGCGGCATGGGGCATAGGGCAGAGAGTTGGAAGTTGGAGGTTAGCCTCCGGCCCTGTAGGGCCTACGGCCCGGAGGGAGGTTGGAGGCAACAAAGCGGAATAATGGAATATCGGAACGATGGAGGGCGGAGATATTAGCAATGAAAACTAGGGACTAAACACTGCCTAGACTATCTTAGTCTGGATCCCGGATAGCCCGACTCAGTCGGGCTTCCGGGATGACTTCTTTAGACGGGCACGGAGGCCCGCCCTACTGGATTCTGACTCTATGCTCTATGCCCAGTTACTGCATAGCAGGTTCGACTGCAGGTTCTAGCAGCAGAGGTTCATAGGCAGTTGTTTCAAGGGGGGCAACCCAGATTTCCACGCGCACATTAATGGGCGTAACCTGCATGGTGAGAAGACAGATCCGGTTCTCCTTTTGATAGAAAAACAAGGTGCGAGTGTATTTTAAGCTGGCCTGGATTATCCAGCCGTTTTTTGTCAAAGACTCATCAAAAAATCTAACCAGTGAATCGTAGTCTACGTTGCCGTTATAGACAAGTATACCTGTAGCGAATTCGGGAGTCATGTAAACAAAAGACTCCTCCTTGGCCAGTTTCAGTTCTTTTGGTATGGGCACATCGGGAAATTCACGGGCGGTCACGATCGGTGTAGGACCCTCTTCCCCAGTGGGTTCAGTGTTAACCCTCTTGGTACACCCGGGAAATAACATCATGAGGCCCAGGTAGGCTAACCCAATACTGATGATGATTGTCCTCCGATGTCGAGGCCGCACGATCATGGCTCCCTCCTTGTCCGGTTATTGGACGGATAGAATATTTGTCAGAACCGGCGTACAATTATCTACAAGCTAATTTCACGTATCATCAGTCAACTCTTCTAACTTGTCAACCCGGAATCATTGTTCATTTCGCATTTGACTCGAGTTTCATTCATCTAGCTAACCACAGAGGCACAGAGAGCACAGAGCGAAATTTTTATGCCCGATCGGGAGACGACGATCGGGCATAAGAACGCAGCCCTCCGGGCAGGTTTCAACCACCGTTGGCGCTAGACCGACAGTGGGTGTTGGAGTATAGGGCCTTTCGCCGAAGGCGAATGGACTTTTTCCCTGGCCGTAGTCTCCCGGCCAGGGAAACAACAAACTCCTCTGTGACCTCTGTGTCTCCGTGGTGCATTGCTTTTTATTGCTTACCGCTGACGCGAGTTCGCTTGAAATAACCCATCCGATGCACTATGATCTGAGCAAACATGGCGCACTCATAGAAAGGAAGGCCTTAGCCCGGATATTTCATGACTCACTTGCTGCGACCACGGATATGGCCGTCCTTCCGGGCGTCCTCAGGTGTCGGACCCTGCAACGTACCGTTCAGGTACGCCTCGGAACCAACACCCTGCGGTTACCCGGTGGCACGCCCATCTTCGTGGTCTCACGACAGCAATTCACAAAATATCCGAGCTAGAGGTCCAAACTGAATACATGTTAAAGAAAGATAAGGACTCGCACCAAGAGAAGAAAAAGGGAATCTTCCATCAGGTAGTCGAACGGTTTTCATCATTTCGCCGGAGCACCACAGCCGCCGACATACCCACCCAGCCTTGCCTGCCCGACGGAATGACTTTCGCCGAATTTAATCTAAGTGACGCGGTCAACAAGGGTATCGCAGACGCTGGTTTTGTCCACTGCACACCGGTCCAGGAACTGTCTCTGCCTATCACCCTAGGGGGAAAAGACATTGCAGCTCAGGCACAAACGGGAACCGGAAAGACCGCCGCTTTTCTCATCACCCTTTTTGAACGTCTCCGCAAGATAGACAAACGCAAACCTGGAATTCCCTCGGCTCTTGTCATAGCACCAACCAGGGAACTCGCTCTGCAGATTTACCAGGATGGCCAGATACTGGGTAAACACACCGGTCTCAAAATGGTCGCTGTGTTCGGAGGTATCGATTACCTAAAGCAGGCGACGCAACTGCGCGAGGGTGTTGACATTGTAATTGCCACACCGGGAAGACTCATCGATTACATGAAACAGAAAGCCTTTCTTCCTAGTCGAATCAAGATATTGGTGGTGGACGAGGCAGACCGGATGTTCGACATGGGCTTTATCAAAGATCTGCGCTACATCCTCAGACGGTTACCTTCGTATGACCAGCGCCAATCCATGCTGTTTTCTGCAACTTTGTCGTCACGAGTTCTGGAACTCACCTATGAGTATATGAACCTTCCCAAGGAAATCTATGTCACACCTGAGGAAGTAACTGTGGAGTCTGTGGAACAGTCTCTTTTCCATGTGCCCAAGCATGAGAAACTGCCTTTACTTTTGGGAATCCTGGACAAAGAAAGCTGGGAAAGGGTTCTCATATTTGCCAACACCAAAGCAACAGTGGAATGGCTGACCGAGAAACTCAAAGGAAACGGTTTCCCAGTCAAGGGTCTTACTGGAAACCTCAATCAGCGGCAGAGGCTTAAAATCATCAATCATTTCAAATCCGGAGATCTCAAGCTTCTCATAGCCACGGATGTTGCCTCCAGGGGCCTGCACGTGGAAGATGTCAGTCACGTTGTCAATTACGACCTGCCGCAAGACCGGGAAGACTATGTACACCGGATTGGCCGCACCGCCCGGGCCGGGATGTCGGGCAAGGCTATTAGTCTGGCCTGTGATAGATATGTGTACTCTCTTGAAGCGATCGAAGAATACATAGGAAAAAAGATCCCCGTTGTCTGGCCGGACGAAAGCTGGTTTTTTTCAGACAAATCCAGAAAGATCCGTAGTGCTGACCAGCGGAGAAGAGGCCCCAAAAGAAGGGGGGCTTCGCCCGGGAGGAGAGGGGCGGAGCACCGATCCCGAAAAAAACGGCCAGACGGACCAAGAAGTGCAACATCTTCCTCCAAGAAACCCTCAAGGGGTACCAAAACCACTCCTGCTCGCAAAAAGAAAAGAAG
>PPDG01000150.1 GCA_002899795.1 Desulfobacteraceae bacterium
ATGGTACGTCGCAGGGGGAGCCTGTCCTGAGCCTGTCGAAGGAACACCCGAGGACGCCAGGAAGGACGGCCATATCCGTGGTCGCAGCAAGTGATTCATAAAATATCCGGGCTAAGAAAGGATTGTCATGTACTCCAAGATGCTTGTTCTGCGTTTTCCCAAGGATATTGTTAATGAACCCATCATCGCCAATCTGGTGCGCGACTACGACCTAAACTTCAATATACTCAAGGCCACTGTCTACCCCCGTCGCGAAGGTATGGTGGTCATGGAACTTCAGGGGCAGGGCCGCAATGACTACAATCGTGGTATCCGCTACCTCGAGCGGAGGGGAGTCATTGTGGACACAGTAGCTCAAGATATTCAGAGAGACATGGACAAGTGTTTCGAGTGTGGCGCCTGCACCGCTGTCTGCCCTACTGGGGCCCTTCACATCGAGAGGCCAAGTATGCATGTGCAGTTCGACCCCGATAAGTGCAGTGGCTGCGAACTCTGTGTGAATACCTGTCCAGTAAGGGCCATGATCGTGAGTATCGATCGGGCCGAGGCCTTATGAGGAAGCATAAGCCGCAAACAAATCCCTTGAGCTTCAACGACACCGGCAGCCACATCCGCTCTTCCAGCACCGAAACCAGCGATCAACTCAGACAATTGTACCCTCGTAAACCTAAAGCAAATGAAACCGTGGCAGTGGCAGTCAGTGGCGGCGTGGACAGCATGGTGACCACCCTGCTGCTCAAAAAAGATGAGCACGAGGTCTTGGCTCTGCACATGATCCTGCGCCCGGAAGATTCACCGGAGCCCGGCGAGCATATTGTCCAACTAGCAGCCCGACTAAGTGTCCCCCTCCACGTGGTGGATCTTCGCCGTCCCTTCCAACAGCAGGTAATCAAACCGTTTTTGGAGGCGTACCGCCGGGGTAAGACCCCTAACCCCTGCGTGATCTGCAATCCAAGCATCAAGTTCACCCTGCTCCAAGAACAAGCTGTTAAACTGGGAGCAACCACCCTCGCAACCGGCCATTATGTCAGACTTCTGCGTGATGAATCTGACGGGAGTTTGCGTCTTTTTCGTGGACGAGATCGCAGTAAAGACCAGTCTTACTTCCTCTATCGACTCGACCAAGCGCAATTGGCGCGCACATTCTTTCCGCTCGGGAATTATCTGAAAAGCGAAGTAAGAAAGTTGGCTGCAGAAGCTGGAATGCAAGGGTATTATCGGCCGGAAAGCCAGGAAATCTGCTTCATCTCTGATAAGGACTACAGGGCATTCCTGGAACAGCACCTGGGATCAGACCTCCCGGGACCAGGACCTGTCGTGGATCTTAAAGGACGACAACTTGGCAAACATGGGGGTATCCACCGCTACACCATAGGCCAACGCCGGGGCCTTGGCATTCCTTCCTCAGCCCCTTACTACGTTACCGGTCTCGAGCCTGACACCAACACTATCAGGGTGGGACGCGAGAGCGACCTCAGACGCAGGGAAATGCTGGTGACAGATGTTAACTGGATTGCCGCATCTCCACCCACCTCGGAGTTGCAGGCACTGGTGCAGGTTCGCTCACGCCATCGGGAGTCACCGGCCTTACTAAAGCCGACTACCGGAGGGACTCTGGTCCATTTCCTCGAGCCCCAGAAAGCCATTACGCCTGGACAGTCTGCGGTCTTCTATAGTGAGGACGAGGTTTTGGGCGGAGGCATTATCGAGCAGGTGCTTTCATGAGCACGGTAGCGCTGGCAACTCTCGGCTGTAAGGTAAACCAGTGCGAATCCGCCTACCTGGAGGAAAAATTAACACAGGCGGATTTTCTGATCCGCCCTTTCACCGGTAAAGCCGACCTTTACTGCATCAACACCTGTGCTGTGACCAGCCGGGCTGCCATGCAGTCACGCCAACTGATCCGGCGTGCGCTCCGTCAAAATCCAGAAGCCGAGGTGGTGGTCATGGGCTGCTATTCCCAGATTGCTGCCGAGGAAATAGCCGCTATCCCGGGAGTTACTCACATACTCGGCACCACTGAAAAGCTGTTACTGTTAGATTATATTGCTCGCCCTGAGCAAAATCAGCCACCAGGTGTGCACTTAAATGACGTCCGCACAGCTCCCGCCCCCCAACCTCTCGTTTTCTCCGGTTTTTCTCACAGAACTCGAGCCTTCCTTAAAGTTCAGGACGGCTGCGATGCTTTCTGCTCCTACTGCATTGTTCCTTATGCTCGTGGTCGTAGCCGCAGTATCAACCTGGAGTCCGTTCTAGGACAGGTGGCGAGATTCCTGGACCGTGGTTATCAGGAGGTCGTACTCACAGGCATCCATTTGGGCCAGTGGGGCTTGGAGTTCAAGCCGCGGCAAGACTTGATCGATCTGCTCCGTTCCATTATTGAGCACTGTCCACCGCCCCGCCTTCGACTCAGTTCGCTGGAACCAGGTGAGATCACCTCGGATTTGCTCGAACTGATAGCTGATGAGCCCAGTCTCTGCCCGCATCTTCATATTCCGCTACAAAGTGGTGATGCCACGATTCTTAGCCGCATGAACCGCCACTATCACCCCGATTTTTACCGGGAGCTCGTGCTGGAGGCCACGCAACGCATTCCCGATCTGGCTGTGGGAGCTGATGTGCTGGTGGGCTTTCCCGGCGAGACCGATGAATGCTTCCAGAATAGCTATCGGTTGATCGAATCTCTTCCCATAGCCTACTTGCATGTTTTTCCTTACTCACCCCGCCCCACCACTCCTGCAGCCACCATGAGCGCCCAGGTGTCTCCATCTGTAATTCGTCAGCGCTGTGGCTTGCTGAGAGAACTGGACCAAGCAAAGCGGCTGACGTTCTTGCAGCGATTCTCAGGAGAAATGCGGCAGGTTCTGGTGGAGAATAGGCGGGATGAAGCGAGTTCTATGCAGTGTGGCTTCACCGACAATTACCTGCCAGTGTTGGTCCCGGCTGATTCGGCTCTGGAGAATCAGGTTGTCATGGCACGACTGGATCGACTCGAAGGAAATCGTCTGGTGGCAATTCCCGTCTAGCCCGATCACAGTGCTGTCCGTTGTCAGTGGTCATTTGTCAGTTGCATAAAAGGTATTTCCACTTTGCTACAGACGACGGACAACGGTCGACCGACGATGGCTGTCTTCCGACCAGGGAAAACATTTATCTTCTCCGTGTCCTCTGTTATTACTACGCTCCCAGGATGGCGCACTTGCCATCTATTCAAATCCTTGACAAACAACCCGATCCGGTCTACGCGGTGGCACTTTTGGTGTTTCGTCTGGATACCCCATGGGTGTTATCGCCACCAGGGTCATATCTTTCACCCCCAGAAAACGGCTGATCTCATTGGCAACAGTTACCGGACCTGTCATCCAGCAGGTTCCGAGTCCCTCTGCGTGTGCCACCAGGAGTAGATTTTGAATGGCAGCAGCCACGTTCTGAAAGCTGGTGACATCCTCTCTGTTCGCCGGTTCAAAATAGACACAGACCACAATCGGGGCTTCACCCAGTCGCTTGAAAAACCTGCGGGTGGCCTCTATGATCTTGGGCTTTTCCGCATACAGCTGTTGGAGTTGCGGCTCCAGGTACTGGAAACTGGTGGAGGAAATTGATACCAACTCCTCTTTCCGCTCTCCCGCCAGTACGAAAAACTTCCAATTCTGCCTGTTCATTCCCGAGGGCGCCCACAGAGCGACTTCAAAGATCTTTTCAATGAGATCTTTTGGAACTGGCGTACTCTTGAACTTGCGAACACTCCTTCTCCCTTTGATGGCTTCGTATAGGTCCACGGTCGTATCCTCCACTCACGGTTGGTGTTTTTGACTGCTTCGCTCAAAAGTAAAACCTCCCATAAATTATTCCGCTTTTCCAGAAAAAAGTGGATTTTATTTTCTGAATGAATTTAACTATAGGCTTCAACCTTTATGGTGCAGTCGTGGCCTTAAGACAAAAAGTCAATTATTATTAGCTAGCCAATATCATCTGAGAAAATATTTCTAACCCGGATGTTTCATGAATTGGTGTCACGAGACCACGAAGATGGGCGTGCCACCGGGCAACCGCAGGGTGTTGGTTCCGAGGCGTACCTGAACGGTACATCGCAGGGACCGACACCCGAGGACGCCAGGAAGGACGGCCATATCCGTGGTCGCAGTAAGCGATTCATGAAACATCCGGGCTAAGGGAGGAGTGGGATGAAAGACATGCAAATCAGTGGTGCAAAGACCAACAACAAGAACCTGCTCAAGTGGATTGAGACCATAGCGCATCTTTCCAAGCCGGATAGCATTCATCTCTGTGACGGTTCTCAGGAGGAATACGACGACTTGTGTAACCAGATGGTTGAAAGCGGAACCTTTATTCGCCTCAATGAACAAAAGCGTCCCAACAGTTTTCTCTGCCTTTCGGACCCGAAAGATGTGGCAAGAATGGAAAGTCGCACCTTCGTATGCCCCACTAATAAGTCTGACGCGGGCCCTACCAATAATTGGATGCACCCGGACGAAATGAAAGAAAAATTGCATGCCCTCTTTGACGGCTGCATGCGCGGGCGCCCCATGTATGTCATTCCCTTTAGCATGGGGCCTCTGGGCTCCCCTATAGCCCATATTGGTATAGAGATCACTGATTCTCCTTATGTGGTAGTGAATATGCGGATTATGACCCGAATGGGTCAGGCGGCTCTGGATGTTCTGGGGGATAAGGGAACCTTTGTACGTTGTCTGCATTCGGTGGGCGCTCCTCTAGAACCGAATCAAAAGGATGTGCCCTGGCCATGTGATCCGGAAAACACCTACATCAGCCACTTTCCTGAAGAGCGCTCCATTTACTCCTTCGGTAGCGGTTATGGTGGCAATGCTCTTTTAGGCAAGAAATGTTTCGCTCTCAGAATTGCTTCGGTCATGGCCAGAGATGAAGGATGGTTGGCTGAACACATGCTGATTGTGGGGGTGGAAAGCCCTGAGGGGGAAAAAACCTATGTGACCGGGGCTTTCCCCAGCGCCTGCGGCAAAACTAACTTCGCCATGCTGGTGCCACCGAAAGGATTCGAAGGCTGGAAGATTACCACCGTTGGTGACGACATCGCCTGGATTAAACCCGGGCCAGATGGGACCCTGCGGGCCATCAATCCTGAGGCAGGATTTTTTGGCGTGGCCCCAGGTACTTCGATGGATTCCAATCCCAATGCCATGTTGAGCCTGACCAAGAATTGCATTTTCACCAACGTGGCCCTCACAGATGACGGTGATGTGTGGTGGGAGGGCATGACTGATGAGCCTCCAGCCCACTTGATTGACTGGACGGGACAGGATTGGACGCCGGATTGCGGCAGGCCAGCGGCTCATCCAAATGCCCGGTTTACAGCGCCAATTGCCCAGTGCCCAAGTTTCGATCCCGCCTGGGATGACCCGGAAGGAGTACCAGTCGATGCATTCATATTCGGTGGACGAATGAGCAGAAATGTTCCTCTCGTCTTTCAAGCCTTTAATTGGGCACATGGAGTTTATCTGGCTGCCACCATGGGATCTGAAGCAACAGCAGCCGCTGAAGATGCTCTCCCACCCATGAGGAGAGATCCCATGGCCATGTTGCCGTTTTGTGGCTACAACATGGCAGCTTACTGGAATCACTGGTTAAACATGGGTCGACTCCTGTCCAATCACCCTCGGATTTTTCGAGTCAACTGGTTCAGGAAGGATGAAAAGGGCAAATTTCTCTGGCCCGGGTTTGGCGAGAACATGCGGGTCCTTAAGTGGATTGTCGACCGGGTTCGTGGTCGCAGCCATGGGGTAGAGAGCCCCCTGGGCTATATGCCACGTCATAAAGACATCCATTGGGAAGGGTTGGATTACGATCCAGAGATATTCTATGAAATCATGGCTATTGATCGCGATGAATCAGTGACTGAGGCCAGATCTCATGAAGAGCTTTTCGACAAGTTCTTCGATCGGCTGCCCAAAGAATTTATTCATCACCGGGAACTTTTCAAATCCAGATTATGGCGATCACCCGAAGTGTGGGAGTTGGCAAGGCCAGACTTTTAGGACAGGCTCCAATGCTTGAGCCAAGTCAGACTTTTTCCTTGACTCTAACAGGTAAAATACACTAAACTAAATATGTGGACCCGAGAAGCTCGTAAGCTGCTGTGATAGTCATCATACGGTAGCGGAGGGTTACTCGGGTCCGCTGCTTTTTGGCTCTCAAATCACTATTAAAAAAGGCCCGCCAAGGCGGGCCTTTGAACTTTCCGACATCTATCTCTTTACAGTGGCCTGTAGATGGGATTTCCCTCCTCATCTTTGGGATAATCATCCCTTTCGGCAAAGCTGTCGCAGCCGCAACAACAATCACATTCTTCCTGATGGGCCAATGGTGTATAACCGGGCTCATATTCCATACGCTTCACCTCCTCAGTCTTTATTCATGGTTAAATTAACCACTGGTCGCCTATGAGTCAAATTTTAGAGCTATTTGATTGGAGTATTGGAGTCGTGGAGTGTTGGAGTATTGAAATGATTTTCCAGTCTGTGAAGTCACTGATTTTTCATTACTCCATAAGTCCATAACTCCAACCACATCGCCTTGACCCAGTGGAAGAGCCTCTGTTATCTTGCCATAGAAACCACTGGAAAAAATTCCACAGCCATAGGATTATGATGAATGCGAAGGAATGTATCCGCTCCAAGACAGTGGCCGGATTAATCGTGAGCCTTCTTTTCCTGGTCTGCTCACTCCTGACCCCTGCACTCAGTCAAGGGGATGAAAATGTCCAATCCCCAGATCCCGCTGAGAAAAATTGGACACCCCCCCGCTTTTCTGAATATCATCGAAAACGCTCCCTGATGGTACAAAGTCAGATGATTCATCGCTCTCCCGGGGTGCGTGACAGAGCTGTATTGGAAGCCATGCGCCAGGTTCCCCGCCACCTCTTCGTCCCCCGGTCTCTGAAACGTCTGGCCTATGCGGATCATCCACTACCCATTGGACATGGTCAGACGATTTCTCAGCCCTACATCGTTGCGCTCATGACGGAGGCCCTGGAGATGAAACCGGGTGCAAAAGTACTGGAAATAGGAACCGGTAGCGGCTACCAGGCGGCTGTACTCTCAGAATTGACTCCCAGAGTCTTCTCCATGGAAATCATCGGTGCGCTTGGCAACGAAGCTCAAGAGCGATTGCAAAATATCGGCTACAGCACCGTGAAGGTGAGAGTAGGTGACGGCTATTTTGGCTGGCCTGAGGAGGCTCCATTTGATGGGATCATCGTTACCTGCGCTGCGGGACACATCCCTCCCCCGTTGATCGCACAGCTCCGTGAAGGTGGGCGTATGGTAATTCCAGTTGGAGGGGTCTATGAGGTCCAGCGTTTAATGGTAGTGACCAAGGACAACCAGGGAAAAGTGCGGACCAGAGAACTCCTCCCGGTGCGATTTGTACCAATGACCGGAGCCGTGCAAAAAACGCAGTAAGCCTGGAGCCACAGAGAGAGCTGGCACTCAAATTCTAAATCCGAAGCACGAAGCACGAAACAAATCCGAATTATCAAAATTCAAATGACCAAAACCAAAAGCACTCTTCTTTAGTCCCGCTGTTTTTGTTTTGAGCATTGAGACATTCGAATTTTGAATTTGTTTCGGATTTCGATATTCGAATTTCGGATTTACTCAACTCTGTGCTGAAAGAAGGAGCCAGCATCACCTACCCCCAGCGTTCACAAATTCCGGTCGACTCCTCCCCAACGGCCAAGCCTGCCCTGCGGGAGTTGGCAGCTGTGGCGATTATTTCCGCCTCAGTGCTTGGCCTGGAAGTGGCCTTGATGCGCACCCTTTCTATCTCCCGCTGGCATCATTTTGCCTATCTCGTGGTGGCATTGGCTCTGTTGGGCTTCGGAGCGAGCGGTACCTGGCTGGGATTGTTCAGTCCTCGGCTGCTCCCACGTTTCTTCACGTGGAGCCGCGGCCTCACTCTCGCCCTGGCCGTCACCATAACCCTCTGTTACCGCCTCGCAGAAACCCTGCCGCTCAACATAAGATACATTCTTTTCAGCGGCGAGCAGATATTCTATCTCATCTGTTATCAGGCTCTTATTTTCCTCCCTTTTCTTCTGGCCGGGGTCCTTATCGGTCTCACCCTCATACGTTTTTCTTCATCGGTGCATCTGGTCTACGGGGCCAATCTCATTGGCAGTGGCGCTGGCCCTATCATTGCGGTAGGTCTGATGCTGTGGCTGCCGCCGGCACGACTGATTCAGGCCGCTGCTCTGGCGGTCTGGGCCGCAGTTTTCCTCTGGAGACCTGAGTCAAAAGCTAAGAATTTTTGGTGGAGGGCGGCTATCCCCTTGTTTACTGGTCTTGTTTTGGCTTTGGAGTTGACGACTTTACCTGTGCCAATGCGACTAGACCCGCACAAGATGCTGGCTGAACTCCAGCGCTGGCAGAAGCAGGGAGATGCGCACCACGTGGTTACTCGTCATGGGCCGCGTGGCAGGCTGGACGTGTTCAAATCGTCTCGCCTCCACTACACCCTTTTTGCCGGACTCACAGCTACAACCCCTCCTCCGGCTCAATCTCTTTTGTTAGCGGACGGCGACACTGCTGGCCCCATTTTTCACATCAAAGATCAAGACGAGGCCTCCATCCTGGACCACACCCCCATGTCAGTGGCCTACCGTTTAATTCCAGGGGCCAGGGTCTTGCTTTTGGGCGAGACCAGCGGCGTCAATGTCTGGCTTGCCAGACGCTTCGGCGCATCTCACATTACCATAGTAGTGGAAAATCCCCAGATACTGGAGCTTTTCAGCGGTCCTCTTGCACATGTCGCTGGTCACAGCTTTAACGGTGACGACCTGGAGATCCATGTGGCCTCGCCCCGGCACTATCTGGAATACTCAAAAGAACATTTCGATCTTATCCAGGTGGTGGGCGCCGAGTCCATGGCGGCTGGAGTAAGCGGACTCCTCTCGTTGCATGAAAACTATCTATTCACTGTGGAGGGGATGACAGGCTGTTTGGAACACCTGACTCCCACAGGCCTCATATCCATCACCAGGGGCCTGCAGTCGCCACCCAGGGATAATATCAAGATTCTCGCCACCCTGGCAGATTCTATGGAGAAAATTGGACTCCAAGAATCGATGGCCCGTCTGGCCCAATTGAGAAACCATCTGGCCGTCTGCACCCTCGCTGCCCGCCAGCCTTTCCGTCCGGCACAGGTTCAAAAGATCATCGAAATCAGCGACAGACTGTGGCTGGACATTGACACTCTTTCCGGATTTGACCCCAGCAGTAGAAAACCCTTCAATGAGCTCACTGGACCCGAAGGGTTCAAAGGGTCCTTCTATCAGTTTGCAGCCAGCAAGATCTTCTCCTCTGAGCGAGATGAGTTTTTTAAGGATTGGGCCTTCAACGTACGGGCTGCTACCGATGATCGACCCTATTTTTTCGACTTTTTTCGCTGGCGCTCCTTACCACGCTTCATCCGTAGTTACGGTCACCACTGGTTCCAGCGTCTCGAGTTAGGCTACGTTATTTTGGTCATTTCCTTTGGGCAAATTGTAGGAGCGGCCGCACTCCTGCTCTTCATTCCTCTCTTTTTTTGGGCTCGACGGAGGAGCACGCCCCCTGGTGGCGGGCTGGCTTTTTGCTATTTCCTCTTGCTCGGCTTGGGTTTTTTGGCCCTGGAAATGAGCTTGATGCAGCGCTTTACTTTGCTCATGGGCGATCCCTTACTTGCGGTGGCGGTAGTGTTGAGCGGCTTTCTCTTTTTTTCAGGCTGCGGCAGCCTTTGCAGCCAGCAATGGACCCGTTCGCCTCTGCAGGCGATCGTCGTTGCAGGAGTCGGTATTGCCCTGGTCGCTCCCCTGGTCCTTTGGCTGAGCCACGCTCTCCTTGGTATTGTCGCAACCTGGAACACCACCGGCCGCTTCCTGCTGGTTCTCACTCTCCTGGCACCATTGGCTTTTCTAATGGGCTGGCCGTTTCCGGCCGGCATGCTGCTTCTGGAGAAGTGGTCACCAGGACTGCTTCCCTGGGCCTGGGGTATAAACGGCTTTGCCTCTGTAGCAGCCGCCCCGCTCACTGTACTGCTGGCAATGTCTTTGGGCTTCCGGCTGGTCCTGGCCCTGGCGGTTATGACATACTTGTTGGCAGTGGTCTTGGCTCTGAGAGTGGGATGGGGTGAAGGTTAGTGGGGGCAAAAAGCCAGTGGCGATTCTAGATTTTAGATTTCAGAATGCAGATTGTAGATTTAGCCGGCTAAACTTCGATTTCCGTTACCCCAATGATGTCCTCGTATTCCTTCAAGGCCTGGAGCGCGGCCGAGGTTACAGGATGATCAATAGTGACCAGACAGATGGCCGTTCCTTTGCTGCGAATGCGGCTCAAATGCATGTCGGCAATGTTGACCTGATGGTCACCCAGAGTCGTACCAATAAAGCCAATGACACCAGGACGGTCGTAATTGGAGATGAGCAGCATGCGTCCCTCCAAGGAAGCTTCCACGCGGTAGTCATCTATGCCGACAATTCGACATTCCGGTGTCGGGAAAACCGTGCCGGCAACTCGAGATTGACCTTTGTCAGTGACCACTGCTAAGGTAACCAGCCCTGCATATCCTCGCGCTTCGGAAGTGGTGGCCACTTCCACTTGGATTCCCCGATTCCGCATGATAACAGGCGCATTCACCAGGTTAACCTCATCAGCAAGAGCCCGCTCCAGAAAACCCTTCTGGGCCGCATTGGTTACCGGTGCCAACTCCAATTCTCGCAAATCACCCCCATAGCTTATCTTCAGGTGACGCACGTTTCCCTGAAAATACATGGAGAGTAAGCGACCCAGTCTTTCCGCCAGTCGCATGTAGGGTTGTATCTGCTCAATCATCTTGCGGCTCATGGAGGGCATATTCACCGCGTTCCTAATCAACCCATTTTGCAGGTAATCCAACATCTGTTCAGCAATGGCTACGGCCACATTCTTCTGGGCCTGTTCGCTGGAAGCGCCCAGGTGGGGCGTAGCTATGACCTGAGGTAGGGTAAGAAGTGGGTTGTTCACCGGCGGCTCCTGCGAGAAAACATCCAGGGCTGCCCCTGCTACTTTCTTTTTCTTTATGGCTTCGTAAAGGGCCGACTCATCGATGATTCCCCCTCTGGCGCAGTTGATGATGCGCACCCCCCGTTTCATCATGGTAAAGGCAGCTTCGTCCAGCAGTCCCTCGGTCTCTTTGGTGAATGGGGTATGAATGGTGATAAATTGAGATTCCCGAAAGAGCTTCCGTTGAGAGACCAATTCCACTCCGAGTTTGGCGGCCACATCCTCTGAGACATAAGGATCGAACACCAGCACCCTCATTCTCATACCGAGGGCCCGATTCGCCACAATGGAACCAATGCGGCCCAAACCGATTATGCCCAGGGTTTGATTGTAGAGCTCGGTACCTACGAACTTCTTCTTTTCCCATTTACCGGCCCGCACGGACTCGTCCGCCCGGGGAATGTGCCTGGCGAGTGCCAACATGAGGGCCATTGCATGTTCAGCAGCGGCCACAGCATTGGCTCCAGGGGTGTTCATCACCAGCACGCCGCGCTGGGTTGCCGCCTCGATGTCTATGTTGTCTACACCAATGCCTGCCCGACCGATCACGCGTAGACGGGATGCTCGTTCAAGCACTTCCCGCCCGATCTTCGTACGACTACGTATCACGACTCCGTCGCAGCCAGGGATCACATCCAGCAATTCCTCGGGCTCAATCTTCTCACGAACCTCCACCTCAAGATTCTTGACCTTTTGAAAAATCTTCACTCCCTGCTGACGCAGTCCGTCGCAAATGAGAACCCGCATAGAAGTCTCCTCCTCAGCCTGGTATCGTGCACATGTTAGGGAGATCATTGGCAGAAGGCAAGCGAATAATGAAGTGCACCTTCACTGGATCAAAATCCTTATAAAATCTACGCGACTATGCTAGAATCGCAGTGTTTGTTTACGCAACGGTGTCACGAGACCGTAAAGGAGGTTAAGAATGGCACCATTATTCGAGACGGGAAAGACCTACACTTTCTATTTTGGTCAAGAGCATGGCCACACCAACATCACCGGCCAGGTCATCTCCTATGAGTCTCCCCTGGTAAAAATTGAAACAGAGGGTTTGACTCGCATCATCAATTGCTCATCATCTTATTTCGTAGAGGCCGTGGCCCGCCTGGAAGGCGATGAAACCGGCGATGAACCAAAGCCGAGTGAAGAAGTCTGAACCCGGATATTGCAGCTGGGGCCCCGCCCGGAGGGTGGGGACTCCGAAGGAGAAATCGTAAACCAACTCAAGCTAGATGTGAGATGGTGGATTGCGGATTTGGCTTCGCCTCATATGACTTCGCCGTCTTTAGGTCACTACGTTTCGCTGTCATTTGTTGTCACTAGCTCGTTATGATGAGTGACCATGAATGACACCAATAGCGAACGACTATAAATGACCATACACAACCTAGTTACCCTTTGCGCCACTTCCTGAACACTCCCCAGTAAATCACCAGGTTGAACAAAAACAGTGCCGCACCCATGAAGTACTGGTCCTCAATGGTCATATTCGGGTAGATGATGGGACCGAGGTAGTGTCCAACAAACCCCCCCGTATAGGCTGGTTCTCCGGCACGGTGTCTCAGCATCTGCTCCAGCGGAGTCAATGGGCACAAGGTCCCCGGCTTGAGTTCCAAAAAGAGGGCCCACAGTACCGCCGGCAGGTGCACCACAGCAAAACGCTGCCAACGGAGCGCCAACAGTCCCCCAAAGACCACCAAAAGGATAAAGCTGAAGTGGAGGAGCATTACAAGGTCGGCGAGAAAACTATACATGAGATATCCCTTTGAGACACTGAAGAGAAATCCACGTCACGGTTTCAATCTAAGCACAGACAGACTGCGGACGCAATGGAGTAATGGGGTAGTCTCGAAGGCGGTTGTATGTTGGAGCAGCGGAGGTATGAAATATCCTGGCTAGTACCTCCCGCGAACTCCCAATAGGTTACTCAGGGACATGGTGGTATCTCGAAGCCGCTCGGCAATGACCAGGGCCAGATTATAGATAAACTTATAGGCAATTGTTGTATTGCTCGCGGTCAGTTGGGAAAAGTCCTCCCATTCGAGTTGAATTGCCTCCAAATCGTCGATGGCTATCACCCAGGTGGATCGCCGGGCACCATCTATGAAACCCAACTCGCCAAACACCTGACCGGGAAGAATCTTGCTGATGGCTCCTGCGTCGTCTCGCGAGGAGGGACCGCTGAGGTTAATTTGCGCCCTCCCACTTTTGATGAAGTAGAGGTCTCGCCCGCGGGCATCTTCGGCAACGATGACCTCTCCAGACTTGAATCGGATGGACTTACATATCGCGGCGAGTTTCGCCACCTCGTCACCATCAAAGTCTTTGCACATCACTGAATCAGCCAAGAATCTGGCCACTTCGTCCATGGCTACTCTCCTCTCCCACTTTCCCCCTGTCTTCCTCGGAGATGTGGTCGTAGTAGGCCATTCATGAAATATGCGGGCTCGGTGAGGTTTTCAATATGCACACTGCATACCAAATTCGGCGACTGCAGAGCAAAAAAAGCTACGAGAGTTGAGTCAGGAGTTCTGTCAGAGCTTTGCCCATATGGTTGTTACGCAGGAATCGGTGGAGGAACTCAACGGGGGCCGTGAGCCGCGGTAGCAATAAAGCAACCTCCACCACCGCCGCCATTGCTCTCAGACTCTGATGATGAGGCTGAACCCAAGCCACTGGGATCAATGATTATGCCATTTGCCGTTCCATCGTCATCGCCATAACCGCCATCTTGAAGTTCTACCGTAACTGATCGCCTATCGGGGCTGAAGGTGGCGTGATCTGCATAGTCTTGCCATCCATTGATCGAGTCATATTTATGCCAACTGGCATTGCTTCCTGCGACATCGGGAAAATATATGGTTACTTCGGCCGTATCCCCAGGATTGTCCACCGTTAGCCTGAAACTAATGAGGCCCCATGGCATACTGCCAGGCATGTTTGTAGTATCCGAGACAGTATTAGGATCAACTGACTCTATTGACTCAATTGATTTGACCCCTGTTTTGCCTCGGATACCTATCTGCCGGCCGCCGTCAACCGTGTCCACCCATTTGATATCATCGGGTGTATTGGCAATGAAATTACCAAAACTATAAGGATCTGCTCCGACGGCAATAGTAGTTGTGACAAAGTTATCGACAGTTCTTATAACCGATACTGTGTCGTCGGCTATACTTGACACATAAACATACTCTCCGCTAGGCGTCATCGCGATACCCCAGGGCCATTCGCCTACATTAATCGTTGCGACGACTGTGTTATCGGATGTTCGGATCACTGATACTTTGTTGTCTCTACTAGTTGCAACGTAAACATATTCACCATTAGGTGTTACGGCAATACCGATTGGCCTTGTACCAACTTTAATTGTAGCCATTACTGTATTATCGTAAGCACGTATCACTGACACAGTGTTGTCACCGGTATTTGAGACATAAATATGGTTCCCGCTAGGACTTACGGCGACGCCATAAGGCCATTCACCCACGTTAATTACTTCAATTACCGTGTTATCCCATGTTTGGATCACGGATAGACTATCATCACCTGTGTTGACTACATAAACGTACTCTCCACTGGGATTTGCCGTCAAACCCTCAGGCCACATTCCTACAGTAATAGTCGCAATGACTTTGTTACTGGATGTCTGGATCACAGATACTGTGTTATCGTCATTATTAGATACATAGACGTAAGCACCATCAGGACTCACCGCAATACCTCCGGGTGAGCTCCCAACAGTAATGGATGCGGTGACTGTATTATCACTAGTACGAATAACAGATACTGTGTCATCGCCACCGTTGGCTACATAAATATACTCCCCATCTGGACTAACGGCGACACCATAAGGCCATTCACCAACATCAACGGTTGTTGTCACTGTATTGTCTGAAGTATGTATTACAGATACGGTGTTATCGTATGAGTTACTCAGGTAAGCATACGTAGCGGCGTAGCTGTGGTTACATGGAACATAAGGATATAATGGTGCTAGGCTAACTAAAACAAATAATATTGCTTTAATGAAATGAGATATCACTTCCCCCCCCGCATTGTTTTCAACTAAGGCGAAATTAATATCAGGTAGGATGATAAGTCACTTGACAACCCTCCAACTTAAGTCTGGTTCTCTGTCTGCACGCCCCCCTATCAGCAAAGTCAGGACCAACTGCAGATAAAAACCAAAATTCTGTTTAAAATCATAATGTTATCACCATTACATAACTCTTAAAATGTGTGCTCAAATCACCAAATTTGACCAAAAGGCCACAGACTAGTTGGGCAAACAACCAACCTCATAATCGGAAACAGTGTCGCATTGCAGCAAAGTGGGATAGTCCATTTACGAAGCCGTCATACGTTGAGCTACTACTGGCAACCAGTATCGAGCCGCTTTCTTTTGGTCCACCTAACTCAATTAGTGTGCCAATTTTAATATTCATATTTTTTCTATAGAATACAGCTAGTTATTATTCATTACCTCAAAAGTTGGATCTTGGATAATGGGTACTTAAGGTTATAAAAGTGGTAAGAAAATTCCACCCGAACTCAATGTGGGAGGCAGAAGCACACAGTAAAGAGTCTGGGCCCAAAGGACCAGGCTTTGGGCTGCACCTTGATGAGGCTCCAATGCTCTTTCCCCTCTTGCGGTAGTCTGCTGGAGTGATGAAGCATTGCAAAATATCAAATTCCAAGCACCAAATTGCAAACAAATCTCAAATTCCAATATTCAATGACCAAAACACAAAACAGGTTTGGAATTTAGAATTTTGGTCATTGTGATTTGTTTGATATTTGTGATTTGTTATTTGGAATTTCAAATACTCAGTACTCCAAAACAGCTCGCAATCTTTACGGACAAAGCCATTGAAATCTGACCTGGGCTTAAGGACCAGGTTTTCGATGCTGAATAAATACTACGACCCGTCACATAATGATGTTGGCCAAAAAAAATCCCCAAGTGCCTTCTACAGGCTCTGGGGTAAGCTCCAAAACCAGTGCAAAGAAAAAGGCGTAACCTATTGAGATCACGCCCTAAATTATACCGTGGTGCCGAAGGGGAGACTCGAACTCCCACGGGCTAATACCCACATGACCCTGAACCATGCGCGTCTACCAGTTCCGCCACTTCGGCACTTCAAAAATGGTGTTGCCTGCGGAGCAGAGTTAATGTATTCTTACACTCTTTCTTTGTCAAGCTGTAAAATTGGCTTGCTTTATCCCCAAAATGTGAGCAGTTGGAGGTTCATATAATTCCCATGGAAGTGATTGATGGCATAGACAATATCAAGCGGTCCTTTCGCAATCCAGTGATCACCATTGGCAACTTCGATGGTGTACATATTGGACACTTGAGCCTCTTTCAACGTGTCAAGGAAGTAGCCGAGGCCTTGGAAGGTGAATCTATCGTCATCACCTTTAATCCGCACCCCACCAAAGTGCTTTATCCGTCCAATGGACCGCCACTCATTACCCCGTATGAACAGAAAGTGCTACTCATTGAAGATGCTGGCATCGATGTCTTTATGGTTATCGAGTTTACCCATGAATTCGCCAAGATTACTGCGCCCGAATTCGTCCACAAAATCATTCACCAACAGATAGGTACTCGGGCGGTGGTGGTTGGGCCGGATTACCGCTTCGGCCATAAAAGAGAAGGAGACATTCCTGCTCTCACCCGAATGGGTGAGGAACTGAATTTTGAGGTCCACGTGGTCACTGATCTCACCACCAACGGCAGGGAAGTGAGTTCCAGTACCATTCGTGAATTTATTTTGGCTGGTGACCTTGATAGTGCCCGGAAAATGCTAGGTCGTGACTACCAGGTGGCTGGCAAGGTGATCCGGGGTCGCGATCGGGGAGGCCGTCTTCTGGGCTTTCCTACAGCCAACCTCCAACTGATTGACGAACTCACCCCTAGACCGGGTGTTTACGCTACTGCAGTGATCATTGATGACCAACTCTATGACGGGGCTACCAACATCGGCTACAGTCCCACTTTCCAAAATGGAGCCTTCTCGGTGGAAACCCACATCATAGACTTCAATAAAGATATTTATGGGAAGGTTATCCAGGTGCGTTTCATTGAACGGTTGCGGGATGAAAAGACATTCTCCGGCCCCGAGGAGTTGTCCGACCAGATCCGTAAGGACGTTGAAAAGGCCAGGGAAGTGCTTGCGGAGTACCGCAGCGAGTCGAGAAGCAAAATCTAATTCGGAGAAGGCGGCACCAGGCATAGCCTCTCCTCCATGGCCTCAACCAAAGAGTGCAGGTTGTCACCATTCAGGGCGGAAATGGTGATTGCCTGATTGCGTTTGCGCAGATTCTCCACGTACTCTCGATCCTGCACCAAATCCGCCTTGTTGAAAACCCGAAGCATTGGAATAAGGTGCAACTCAAGCTTTGCCAATATTTCCTCCACCGCCAACATCTGCTCCTCAAACATAGGATTGCTCACATCAATCACGTGCAAGAGTAAGCCCGCATGACTCAACTCTTCCAAGGTCGCACCAAACGCCTCCATCAAATCACTGGGAAGGTCACGAATGAAGCCAACGGTATCAGTTATGATGGCCTCCTGATCGCGTGGAAAGCGTAACCTGCGGCTTGCGGGATCTAGAGTTGCAAAAAGACGATCTTCCACCTGCACCCGGCTGCGAGTCAAAGTATTGAGCAGCGTTGATTTTCCCGCATTGGTGTAGCCAACGATGGAAATGACCGGGAGGCCGGTACGCAGCCGCAGTCCTCGTCTCTGGCCGCGTTGTTTCCTGATTTGCAGCAGTTGCTTCTCCAACCTGGCTATACGATCTCGAACCCTTCGTCTGTTGATTTCCAGTTTGGTCTCACCCGGCCCCCTACTGCCGATGCCACCCGTGAGCCGCGACAAGGCATCGTCTTTGACCACCAATCGCGGTAGCATGTACTTCAACTGTGCCATCTCCACCTGAATCTTGCCTTCCCGGCTTTTGGCCCGTTGGGCAAAAATGTCCAGAATAAGCTGGGTTCGGTCGATAATTCGAAGCTCGGTAAAATCGGTGATGGAGCGCATCTGTGATGGATTAAGATCCTGGTCAAAAATCAAGAGATCAACCCCTGACTGCAGGGCCTGCAGCACGAGTTCGCTAAGCTTACCGCGTCCCATCAGATATTTGGGATGAACCCGCTGCTGCCGCTGGATGATGCGTTCGGCAACAGCAATACCTGATGAGCGGGCCAACTCGGTCAACTCCTCCATGGATGCTTCGGCCTCAGCGCGAGGTCCACTTGCCACACTGACGAGTATTGCCCGATCTTGATTTCCTTTTACTTCAACCAAGGCTTGCTTTCGAGCAAACTCGCTCTCCAGGGACTGTACCAGTTGGAGGAAATCCAGTTTTGGTTCGTGGGCGGAAAGCTGATCCAAGAGGAGCCATCCTTTACCTTTGACGTTCTCCGGCAGCAGGTGGGCCCCGAGCAAGCGACGAGCACCGCCGTGCTCGTCCACCTCCAAGACCACCATGAGATCCAACCGCAAGAAAACCAGGTCCATAAAATCATCTTCGGTGAGAGGTTCACCTTTCAGATGGGTGTGGACGCATCGCAGGCCGCGGAGCCGACTGCTGTGGCCACGGGTGGGAGTAAGTTCAGGAATGAGTATGGAGCGGTGGTCGCCCACAATCACCCGCTCGATTTCGCCCCTACGATTAATCAGTACGCCAAGCTGTCGATTGGTTTCAAATGAGAGTCTTGCCAGAGTGCGAGAGAGATCGGGTGTGATAATATCCTGGGGGGGCAAGCGTCGACGGTATAATCGCTGCAACCGCTTTAGGTAACCGGCCCCAAGACCGGCGGTGTGACCAAAGACTTTTCGGATTGGTGCTTCTCCTTGAGTTTTGCTTGCTTATATGTATTGTAAATCGCTACGAACAATTATGCAACAAACTGAATTGCGAATTGAGGGATTGAGGAATTTGACATTGCGCTATGCGCCCCTGCGATCCTCAACTCTGACCGCTTTGCCTGGAGAGCGTGGTATTGTGTTGGCCTGCACCAGCTCTACCGTGGGTGTGACGAGCAGTTCGTTGCGCAGTTCATGAGTGATCTTGTCTTGAAGCCGCTTTAGAAAGCGCATGTCTTCCTTGAAAATATCGGGGTGTACCTCCACCTGTATGCGCATGGTGTCCATCTCGGCCACCCTCTCAAGGATGATCAGGTAGTTTTGGCCCACTTCAGGGATCTCCATCAGTGCCTGTTCCACCTGAACCGGAAAAATATTTACTCCCTTGATGATGAGCATGTCATCAGTCCGGCCTTTAATGCGATCAAGGCGACTGTGAGTGCGGCCGCACGGGCACGTCCCCGTGAGAATGCGAGTTAGGTCGCTAGTGCGGTAGCGAATAATCGGCATGGCCTCACGGCTAAGTGTGGTTAAGACCAGTTCTCCTTCCTTGCCGGGCTCAACAAGCTCCAGTGTCTCTGGGTCGATGATCTCCACAAAGAAGGCGTCCTCCCAGATGTGCATCCCCCACTTTTCAGGACACTCAAAAGCCACTCCCGGCCCGTTCATCTCTGAAAGGCCGTAGGAATTGAAAGCTTCCAGCTCAAAGTATCGCTCCACCCGCAGCCTTATTTCTTCTGAATGGGGCTCTGCGCCCAGGAAAGCAATGCGCAGCTTCAGATCACGGCGAGGATCCACCTCCAACTCTGCCAACACTTGCATAAGCCGCATGGCATAGCTTGGAATCAGATGAATCACAGTAGTGCCAAACTCCTGCATCAGAAGGATTTGTCTCTTGGTGTTGCCGGTCCCCGATGGGATGGTCAAGGTCCCCAAACGCTCCCCGCCATAATGAAACCCTAGCCCGCCGGTGAAAAGCCCATAACCAGTGAGGTTTTGAAAAACATCATCTTGCCGCACGCCGGTCATATACATACATCGGCTGACCAGATCGGCCCAATTTTCAATGTCTTTCTTGCTGTGAAAAACCACTGTCGCCTGGCCCGAGGTCCCAGATGATGAATGGAGCCGGATGACATCTTTCAAGTCCACACTAAGGAGGCCGTAGGGAAAATGGGACCGCAAGTCGTCCTTGCTGGTGAAGGGGAGTCGGTGTATGTCCTCTATTCGCTGAATACTTTCAGGCTTGATTCCTTTCTCGGCAAAAACCTTGCTGTAGTGAGGGGACTTACTCGCCTGAGCTACCGTCCACTGCAAGCGCTCCAGCTGCAGCCTTTTGAGGGTTTCCGGGGACATGGTTTCCAATTCTTGATTCCAGTACACAGCCATCAAATCCTTCGTCTCAGGTGAGCTATCTTGGCCGCTGCGGAGACCGACCTTACTATTACCAGCAAAAATCCGAAACCCTAAGCACGAAACAAATCCGAATTACCAAAATTCTCCTATTGATAAATTCCAATTTTGAATTTGTTTCGTCCGCCTCCGGCGGCTCGATATTCGGATTTCGGATTTCTCTAATTAAACAGATTACTGGCAGCAGGCTACTAATTTTACTAGCCTGCTTCTTCAAATGCCAAGTTGTCAAACCGGGTGTACTGGGTAAGAAAGGTGAGAGTGGTCCTCCCCGTGGGCCCGTTGCGCTGCTTGCCAATGATTACCTCGGCCCGCCCCTGATCAGGACTATCTGGGTGGTAAACTTCGTCGCGATAAATAAAGGCTATGACATCAGCATCCTGTTCGATAGCACCGGATTCACGGAGATCTGCAAGCTGGGGCCGCTTGTCGTGCCGTTCCTCCACCTTGCGGTTGAGCTGGGAGAGGGCCACTACCGGCACATCAAGTTCTTTGGCCAGGGCCTTGAGCGAGCCGGAAATCTCCGATATCTCCTGCTCCCGCCGCTCGCTTCTATGAGTTCCCCGCATTAGCTGCAGGTAGTCCACAATAATGAGTCCCACGTTTTGATCCCGCTTCAAGCGACGAGATTTGGCCCTAAGCTCCAGTGCAGAGATTGCTGGAGTGTCGTCTATAAAAATGGGTGCCTCGCTGATTGTTCCAGCTGCCCTGGTGAGACGTGGCCAGTCGCTTTCGCTCAGAAATCCACTGCGCATCTTTTGGGAATTCACCTTGGCTTCAGAGCAGAGCAGCCTCATACCCAGTTGCGCCTTGTTCATCTCCAATGAAAAGACACCCACCGGTATATCGGCTTCAACAGCAGCGTTGCGGGCAATGTTGAGGGCAAGGGCGGTCTTTCCCATACTGGGGCGGCCAGCAATAATGATCAGATCGGCAGGCTGCAGGCCAGAGGTAAGCCGGTCCAACTCTGTAAAACCAGTGGTAACACCGGTTACCATCTCCCGGCGGTCATAGAGCTGCTCGAGGGTCTTGATGCTTTGCTTGACGATCTCTTTGATGGGAAAAAATGATGGGTTGATGCGATCTTCACTGACTTGAAAAATGGCCTGCTCGGCCCGGTCCAGGAGAGCGTCTACCATGAGACTACTGTCAAAGCCAAGTGTCACTATCTCACTTGCCCGACTGATAAGAGTACGGGCCATCGACTTCTCTTTGACGATCCTGGCATATTGGCTTGTATTGGCCGAAGAAGGAACCATGTCAACCAAGGAGGCCAGGTAACTTGCGCCTCCCACTTGGTCCAGTTTTTTCTGGGATCTGAGAAGGTCAGTCAGCGTAACCAGGTCGCAGGGCTCGTTCCTCTCGAACAGCTCGACCACCGCTGCAAAGATGGTACGGTGAGCCGCCCGGTAAAACTCCTCACCCCTGAGCACCTCCAAAACGCTGGGCAGTGCCTCATTGTCTAGAAGAATGCCGCCGATAATTGATTGTTCGGCCTCGATGTTGTGAGGAGGAACCTTCGTGGGTTCGCCACCCTGCTCGTTCATGGTAACCTTATTAATTTTGCAAGAGGTTTACGGTTTTGCGTGGAGGGTGGGTGTGAAAATGCTCCAGTGAGCTCACTCCCCGTAGTCCCGCTTTTTAAGCGGGACAGGGAGCTTCAATTCCTACTCTTCCTTTACGACCTGGACAGTAATTTCGGCTGTAACATCAGCATGAACCTTAACAGGAACCTGGAATTCACCCAAGCTCTTGATAGGTTCATCTAGCTTAATTAATTTGCGTTCAATCTCTACACCCGCCTCTTCCAGAGCCTGGGATATATCACTGACTGAGACAGAACCGTAGATTTTGTCCTCTTCCACAACCTTGCGGGCGAGGGTCAGGGTCAAGCCCCTGAATTTTTCGGCAAAACTCTCAGCGTCTTTGCGAATCAAATCTGCCTTTCGCATGATCAACTGTCTCTGGTGCTCAAGCTCCTTAAAATTCTTGCTGGTGGCCAGTACGGCTTTTCCCTGAGGGATAAGGTAGTTGCGACCATAGCCAGGGGCCACCTGGACTGTCTCACCCATTGTACCGAGCCTGGGAATATCTTCTTTCAGTATGACCTTCATCGAAAAAACCTCCGTTCCAGGATGACCAGGATTATCGGCCTCCAGAAAACCGAATGCCTGACGAAACGACTTTGAGCACCCTACGTGGCTGGGTCCGACTCTCAGCGGTCACTGGAGCGTTTTGAAGCTGGCTCAAAAACTGAATTGGACAAAACGAATGCGATGATTGGGTTGACTGCGAACAAGACCAAATCTCAATGCAAGAACTTTACAGAACGAGAAGTTACTCCGCTAGTGCGGCTGAATGGTCGTGTATGGCATCAAGGCAATGTGCCTGGCTCTTTTTACAGCCAGGGTTACTTGCCTCTGGTGTCGGGCACAGTTGCCAGAAATCCGCCGGGGGATTATTTTTCCTCGCTCCGTAATAAAATATTTCAGTTGTTTTGCATCCTTATAATCAATTTTCAGCTTTGAGTCTGCACAGAATCGACAAACCTTCCGCCGTGGGAATGCTCGCCTTCTTCTCCTGTCATACACTGTTTACTCCTCCCTGATTTGAGCTGCTGACCCCTTACGATTCCTCTTTTGCGCTTTCCTCAGCCTCAGGAGGCTGAGCTTCTTCTTCAGGGGTCTCAACTGATTCTGTTTCCTCTGGAGGCTCGGACTTTGCTGGCTCAATGCTCTCGGGGTCCACCTCATCTGCGAGTTTCACCGTCAGGTACTTCAAGACCCGATCGTCAAGCCTCATGTTTCGTTCAATCTCAGAAACGATATCCGCTGAGCCCACATAATCCATCAACACATAATAGCCCTTATTCTGTTTCTTGACACTATAGGCCAGTTTCTTTTTACCCTGCTCGTCGTAAGAGGTCACAATGCCGTTCATACCAGAGACCACACCTTTAATCTTGGTGGCAACAGCTTTGAGGTCTTCTTCGGAACTGTCTGGATTGACAATAAAGAGTGTCTCGTATTGACGCATACCGGACTCCTTTCGGGTTAACAGCCCCGGCCCTCACACCGGAGCAAGGAGTTAGAGGTGAAAGCTAAAGATCTAGTTTGCTAGATAAGGCGAGGATCAATACCACATGGCCTGTAGATAGTCAAGCACAAACTCATAAATGGCAGTAGGCACTAAGCACTACTCTGATTCTATTTTGTGCCTAGTTCCTCTGCTCATCTGAGACTTCCGCGATCTTCATCGCTTATGGCAGTAAACTGAATCCCCGTTCCAAAAAGGCCGTTTTTCAGCTCCTCCGTATGAACCACCTCCCCCTTTGCGGTGATGATTCTGTCCTCAATTGCTATATCCATCTCCAACTCTGTGCCATCGGCCAGCTTCCTGTGTGTTTCCACCTTGACACCGCCTTCGCTTACGTCGAGAGTCCGACCAATGGACACGATGTATTGTTGTTCTTCACCCTTCCTTGGAGTGTAGGAAGTCAGGTTGAGGGAACGAATGCGACGACTCGATCTTTTTTCTCTCACGCTTTCCAAATCACGGTCACTCATAAGTGCTCCTCCCTAACCAGTATAACTCACGCAAACGCTGGTTTCGTGAATTATATCCTTTTCCCTCTTATACAGGCTAGCCGAAGAGGGTGCAAATGCTTTTTTCGGGCCATCTTCCGCGTTGGCTCGCTTGCGCAAGCTAAATGTTTCATGCTATTTTGTATCCTAGTAGTAACCCTTTGTGAGGGCTATTCCATGAAGAGAAAACTGATCTTTGCAGCGATCCTCTGCCTGTTCCTCCAAAGTGGCTGCTATGTGAGCACCAATCTCAAGGTTAAGAACCGCCAACTCCCTGCTGACTTCTCCGCCCCGGTTCTCGTCATCACCCTCCAAGAAAAGACGAATCTGGGTCAGGAGTACTTGACTCTGCTGGAGCAGGGCATCCTGCAGGCTCTCACCGAGAAAGGCATCAATTCTGTCACCCTAAACCAGGCCGCAGATAAATCTGAACAAGACAGCACCACCGAACTGCTTCTCCAAAACGATTACCGGGCTCTTTTGAAAATCGTTATTGACTCGTGGGGATCTCGATCTGAAGTTTTACAAGACCCGGTCCCCCCTTCGGTTGAAAGCATCCAAACAGACCGCGACTCCTCTTTCTATCCACCCGGTGCCATTGGTGGGGGGGAGCAGCAACCTGGTCCCACGAGTAGCTACAAAGAAGTAGCAATGAGTGCCTACCTTACGGACCTGCGAACCAATCGAATCGTTTGGTCCGGTCGGGTAAATGCCAGACCCGCCGTGGTAGGCCGATCATGCCTTTACCACCGCTTCAACCGTAATCTCGAATATGACGAACTGGCCGGACGCTGCTTCCGAAAAATTGCCAAAGAACTCGGTCACATGTGGCCCAAGGAATCAGAAAAATAGAAAAAAGACAATTGAGGAATTCCTCAATTAAACACCATAGAAGGATCGGTACCAGTGGATGAAATGCTCTATGCCTTCTTCTATTCCGGTACTTGGCTGAAACCCCAAACCTTCCTGGCTCTCCCTAATGTCCGCATAGGTCTCGGCCACATCTCCAGGCTGCATGGGCAGCAATTTCTTGTCGGCCTCTTTCTCTAATGCCTTCTCAATACATTCAATGAAATAGAGAAGATCCACTGCCCTTGAGTTGCCCAGATTGTAAATGGCATATGGGACAGGGCGGTCCAGACTGGCCACAACGCCCTGAACGATATCGTCGATGTAGGTGAAGTCTCGTTTCATCTTGCCGTAGTTGTATACCTCAATGGGCATGCCGCTCAGAATCGCCCGCGTAAAGATAAACAACGCCATGTCCGGTCTTCCCCAGGGCCCATAGACAGTAAAAAATCGAAGCCCTGAACAAGGCAGATCGTAAAGATGACTGTAGGTATGCGCTACAAGTTCATTGGCTTTCTTGGTAGCGGCGTAAAGTGAAATTGGGTGATCCACCCTGTCTTTGACACTGAATGGAACTTTCTCGTTGCTACCATAAACCGAAGAAGACGAAGCATAGACAAAATTCTCCACTTCATGCTCTTTTGACAGGTGGATCAGATTGAGGAACCCTTCCATGTTTGAGCTCTGGTAGGCGAATGGATTGAGCAGTGAATAGCGAACACCTGCCTGGGCCGCCATATTGCACACTACCTGAATGGAATGATCAGCAAAAACCCTGGCAAGTCCATCCAAATTGGCAAGATCTTCCTTGTAGAAGATAAACTGTTCGTTGTCTTCCAGGAGACCGAGCCGGGCCTCTTTCAGAGAGACGTCGTAGTAGTCATTGAGATTGTCCAGACCAATCACCCGATCTCCCCGCTCTAGCAGGGCTCGGCTTACGTGGAAGCCGATGAAACCTGCTGCCCCAGTGACCAAATAGGTCTTCAACGAAGTCCCTCCTTACCTTTCGTCCCCACTGCCTTCAGGCCTCTGTGTTCCGTCCGAGCATCATAGACAGTGGGCCATTATCCCCATTAAATTGTCCTTGCCAGGATTACCATGGTGTGCTATCTAAAACGCAAGGCAGGCACGAGCCTGCCCTTTTTGGTGGTGGGTGTAGCTCAGTCGGTTAGAGCACCGGGTTGTGGCCCCGGAGGTCGAGGGTTCGATTCCCTTCACTCACCCCATTCTGCACCAAGGTGCCGCATAGCGCCAAGCGCACGGCGCAGAGCGTTAAATTATCCCTCCAGTTGACCAAGCTCCGGATAACCTCAACTTGGATTCTCCTTACATCTAATCCCAGCATCACTCTTCTGCAGCCTCAATTGAGTTTAGTCTTAGCGCTATGCGCTCTACGCTCTGCTCTTTGCGCTACCGACACAGCGGAGATTCCCAGAAATCATCCGGAGGCACGAGAAGGCCCTCATAAGGCTCTAGAGACTCAGGCACTTCTCCCTGTGCTTTATTGGTTTCCAGCAACTCGTAAAGCTGGCTCACCTTTTCCGTTTTCCCCAGGGCGCCGTAAAGGCGGATGGCGCGATCAAGATCGAGGAAGGCTTTTTCCCACAACTGCTGTTGCTGACGCAGCCGACCAATTTGTTCCAAGTCCTGGGCAATTCCAATCGTATTTTCGGCAGCTTTGTCAATTTCCAGAGCCCGGCTAAGTTGCTTTTCAGCCCTGGCGAAGTCACCCTGAGCCTCTGCTACCAGGCCAAGCTGCATATGGGAGTTGGCCATGGTTGGCTTATAACCGCTGCTCTCTGCTCTGGCTAGGGCCCGCTTGAGCAGCGACTCCGCCTCTTCAAGCCGTCCCTGCTTCCGTCTGAGCATACCAAGATTATTCAGATGCATTGCGAAACCGCTTTTCTGGGGATTGTTCTTAGCTACAACCAGCGCCTTTTCCCATAACTCTTCGGCCTCCTGGTAGCGTCCCGCCTTGAAGGCCAAACTCCCCAGGTTACCCAATGCAAAAGCCTCCTCTCTGGCACTTTTGAGCAGGTCGTTGAACTCCAGTGCTTTTTGCAGGTGTTCACCGGCCTCTACATAGTGGCCTTGAACCAACGCCACTGCACCCAGGTTATTATAGGCTCGAACCATTTCTTCCAGATCATCCACCAAACGGCTGGCTTCCAACGCCTGGGAAAAGTAACGCTCGGCCCGCCCAAAACATCCGCGTTGAAACCAGTAACTTCCTTCAGCTGCCAACCGTTTGACCTCAGTGAGCCGGGGCGGAAGCGTATTCTTGGGGCCACCACCACAAGCCACCACTAGTGTCAGCAACAAGGCTCCTAGAGCAAGGAGAACGGCTTTTCTTTTCTTGCGACCGACCCTATAGCTGGCATGGACAAACATCAGTTTTGACCTCCTCTTATTTCGAGGCCGTGGGTTTCTGAGTCGGGAGGCGGTGGCAAATTAGGGCGAATGAGGAAGTTCTCTTTCACTGAATCCAAGATGCGATTAACTTCCTGCATCCCTTCTCTCGCCTGAGCACTGATTTCGGGCACCTCGGTCATAACCTTCTCCAGGATGACCTGTACCTTGAGCAGCCTATCCAAAAGTTCCTGGGTTTTGTCAACCATTTCCGGGCCCTCGCGCGTTGCCTTCTCCAAATGCTCAGAACCCTTCTCAATATTGACGCCTGCCCGGACAAGGTAGTCGGCCGTCTCCTGGAGGGTCGCAACAAACGTATCCATGTGCTCGTACAGTTCATCACTCTTTATGAGCCGACCAAGTGAGCCTTCGCCGGCTTCAACAGTGCCTGTTATCTGCTGGAGATTGCTGAAGGTCCCGAAAAACGGTCCTTTCGGATCCTTGAGTTGATCCGTGATCAGCGCCAGATCCTCTAAAATCTTACCAATGTGCTCCAGTTTCGCTCCAATCTCGTACTGTTCCAAATACTCGGTGAATTTTTTCTTTTCTTTGGTAGGGATCAGGCCCTCGGGTGGAATGACAGCTGCCTTTGAAGTACCAGGTCTGATATTAATGTACTCGCTCCCGATAACTGTCGGACTTTCCACAGTGGCCACACTATTGGCTCGAATACGAGAGGCATACTCGGCCAATACCTTGACCTGAACCTTGACCTTGTTGCCTGTCGTCAGTAGCACATCCGTCACGCTGCCGATATCCGTTCCTAAAAGCTTTACCCGCGAGCCAGAGACAAGATTATAACCTTCTTCGAAGGCGGTGTAAT